>CAIPGJ010000379.1 GCA_903864555.1 uncultured Pseudomonadota bacterium
GCCTGTCAGGCCCGCTTCCAGGATGAAGCGGCTGGATTCATTGCGCCGCGCCGCTGCACGCATCAGATACACCCGTATCGTGTATTCACCATCGGTCGGCAACCTGCGGGAGAAGCGCGTGCCGCTGCTGCTGCCGATGAACATGGCCGACTCGGTGCCGGGCGGATTGATGTTGAAGTAGTTCTGCGGATTGCCGGCCTTCAGCGTTACCGTCAGCGTCTGTCCGGCGGCGGCGCGCACCTGGTAATCGGTGTACTCACGGCCCATCAGCCGTTGCTTGATGGTCACCTTGGTTTTGCCGTCGGTGAAATCAAGCTTCTCGATACGCTGCCCCGGGGCTGTGATGGGCGTCTCCCCGGATGGGACTGCACCGGGTTTGCTGTCGGTCATGCTGCTGCCACAGGCCGCCTCGGCCAGGTACCGAGCCTCTACCCAGCCGGTCTGCCCCTGATGCTCGACCTTGCACCAGCGCGGGTTGTCTGCCTGACGGCGTTGCTTTTGCGCCTCGTCCAGGCTGTTGAATTCCTCCAGGCTCAGGCCGCCGGAGCAGCCGAGGTTACGCAGGCAGGCATCGGCAGGGATGCGCCCGAGGGTGGCCGCCCGGCCTTTGGGTTTGGCATGCAGCGGCAGCGTATCCGGGGGCGTCACGCCCCGCACGCGGTAGTGATCCGGGCCATCGGCCGTGGCCCATGCCAGGGAGCTGATCAGCAGGCCCAGCAGTGCCGTGAGCCCAGGCCATAGCCGCAGTCGGGAGGCAGGCGGATTCATGGCCGACACTTCATGAGGTAGGAAATAGCCCAACGGCGTGATCACAATAAAAACGGAGATTCAATGATGATAAAGGCATGCAAGCAAATCTGATATCAATGTAGCTTCTTTGAAAAAGGCCGCTTCCTGGCGGAAACGGCCTTTGCAGTGCATCCGGATGCTTGCCTGCCTCCCTGGGCGAGCCCGGAAGGATCGGCCAGGGGTCGGGGTTCAGCCTTTCAGCTTGAGCAGCCCGGCCTTGACCAGACCGTTGCGGATCTCCGCCTTCTTCGCTTCGGTGGCGCTGATGGCTGGCGGCCGCACCCAGGAGGACTGCAGCTCACCGAGCTGCACCAGTGCTTCCTTGTTGGAGGAGGTGGAGCTGATGGGTGTGCGCTGCAACTGGTATTCGTAGATGGAGTTCATCAGCGGCGCGCAGAAGCCGTTGTGGATCTCGTTGGCTTTCTGGGCCGAGCCATTGATGGCTTCGTGCACCAGCTCCACCCATTTCTCGGTGCCCACCACGCTGATGCCCAGCAGTGCGCCGGGGGCCTTGTAGAGCAGCATGCCGAGCAGCCCGGGCGCATCGCAGGCGGCCAGCACGGCCACCTTGTCCTGCACCGCTTCGGTGATGGCATCGTGCACTTCGGCGTATTTGGTGGGGGTGACCGAGGCGGCCTTGATGCCGACGACGTTCTTCAGCGGGGCGATCTTCGCCAGTGCTGCGGCCGAGTAGGCGCAGCCGGTGGCATCCGGGTACTGGAACACGATCATGGGCAGGTCCACTTCGCGGTCCATGCGCTCGAACACCGTGTAGACGGCGTCCGGGTTGTGCGCGAGGTGGCGGTAAGGGCGCACGTCGAACATCGGCAGCACCAGCAGCGCGTCGGCGCCGGCGGCCTTGGCGGCGAGGCCCTCGCGCACCAGGTGCGAGATGGACTGTCCGTGGATGCCGGCGACCACCTTCTTGTCGCGGGGCACCATCTTGCGCGCTGTGGCGACGACGCCGGCGGCTTCCTCGGTGGAGAGCGTCAGTATCTCTCCCGCATGGCCGTTCACGGCCACGCCGTACAGGCCC
>CAIPGJ010000380.1 GCA_903864555.1 uncultured Pseudomonadota bacterium
AAGCGGATCACACCGTTGCTGCTGACCGAAGCGCTCACGCGGATTGGTGAGCTGCAGGCGCGCGTGCGGACCGCCCATCTGGAGGCGCATCTGGAGCAGACCCGCATCCTTACCCCCGAGCAGGTCGCCTTGTACATCAAGTTGCGTGGATATGGGCAAAGTGTGACATCGGGCGGTCCTGGCCACGCGCATAAGTAGATATGGGATATCCTGCTCAGCCTGGTGCCTCCGGGGCGGTCGCCTCAATGCTCGGGGATGCGACGAGAGGGCTTTGAAATGAGGGTGCCCCTATTTGCGACTACCTCCCTCATGCTCCCCCGGGATGGCAAGGATTCTCATGGGCGACGCCCTGTCGTTTCATACTGGGCGCCAGCGGTATCCTGCGCCACTTGATCGCGCACACCGGCCCATCAGGAGTCATGGGCGTCATTCGCATGACCGAAAACAGGAGAATGATGTGAGTCTTTGCCATGCCTTGTTTCGCCGCTTGATCAGTTGCAAGCTTCACGGCCGTGTCGTGCTGTCTGGAGTCCTTGCGTTGACGGCAATTTGTGCGGCTCCTGCAATAGCGCAGGAGTGGCCAACCCGGCCGGTGCGTGTCATCCTGCCCTTTGCCCCGGGCGGCTCCTCGGAGTTCCTTACGCGAGTTGTTACCGATGAGCTGACCAAGCGTTTCAAGCAGACCTTTCTCATCGACAGCCGACCCGGCGCGGGTGGGGTGATCGGCATGGAGTTTGCGGCCCGGGCTGCACCCGATGGCTACACCCTGGGTATCACCGGCATTGCACCGCTCATCATTGCGCCAGCCATGAACCCGGCCACCTTCGATCCCATGAAGAGCTTTGCCCACATTGCTCTTTTCGGCGGAGCTCCCGAGATGATCGTGCTGCACCCCAGTGTGCCAGTGCGCAACATCAAGGAACTGCTGGTTTATGCCAAGGCACAACCGCGCGGCTTCAGCTATGCCACGGCCGGCGTGGGCACCAAGGGCCACTTGCTGGGCGTCTTGTTTGCCGAGTTGTCGGGTGCCAATATCGTGCATATCCCCTACAAGGGTGGTGGGCCGGTCATCACCGACCTGGTTGCCAATCAGGTGCCTTCAGCCATCAGCACTGTGGTGTCAGTGGCGCCCCTCCTCAAGGCGGGCAAGATACGCGCGCTTGGTGTCTCCAGTCCCAAGCGCATGGCGGACTTTCCGGATGTACCCACCTTTGGCGAGGAGGGCTATCCGGACCTGCTGGGCACGAGCTGGTTTGCCGTGTCCGGGCCTGCGGGCCTTGCACCTGCCATCGTCAACCGGCTCAATGCCGAGGTGCGGCGCGTGCTTGCATCGCCCGAGGTGCGGCAGAAGCTTGACCCGCAGGGCATAGAAGCCAACGATCTTGACCCGGCGCAATTCACCGAGTATGTGCGCACCGAGCTCAAGCGCTGGGGTACGGTGGCGGCACGCGTCAAGTAGCAAGGTTCCCGTGATCGCCCGCAAGGAGAATGCGTCGGCGTCCAGTCTGGGTGTGTTTGCCCGCTGGTGCACGGGACTGCGCTTCGGTGATCTGCCGGAAGAGGCGGTGACCGCGGTGCGCAACGATATCCGCGATGCCCTGGGCTGCGCGCTCTACGGGTCGCGCCTCCCCTGGTCGCGTACCATGCTGGAGACCTTCCTCTGGGATGCGGCCGGTGCGGGCAGGGCGGGCGTCTGGGGCACGAATGCCAGGCTGCCGGGCACGCTCGCATCGCTGGTGAACGCCTCCTTCGTGCAGTCCTTCGAACTGGATTCCATGCACCAGCTGGCATCGTTGCATGCCGGATCCACCATGCTGCCCGCGGTACTGGCCCTGGCCGAGCAGGGTGTGCCAGTGGTTGGACAAGCGGATGGAAAGGCGGGGGGGCATGGCGCAGTGAGCGGTGAGCGCCTGTTCATCGCCATGGCTGTTGGCTGGGAACTGGGTACGCGCGTTGCCCTGTGCGGCGGTCCTTCGCTGACCAAGGGGTGGCATACGCCCACCATCAACGGCACATTTTCCGCAGCAGCAGCGGCGGGCGTGGCTCTGGGGTTGGATGCAACCCGGATGACGCACTGCCTGGGCCTTGCAGCCCTGCAGGCCAGCGGCATTCTTGCCGTGCAGTACGGAGGTGACGCCAAGCGCCTGTACGCTGGCAAGGCCTCGCAGGCCGGACTGCAGGCGGCGTTACTCGCCGCGCGCGGTTACAGCGCGCCGCCCGATGTCATGGAATGCGCGCCAGGCGGTTTGCTGCCCACCTTTGCAGGGAGCGACGGCAGTTTCGATGCGTCGAAGCTTACCGAGGGTCTCGGGAAATCCTGGGCTGCCAGCGGCATCGGCTTCAAGCTCTACGCCACCTGCGCTCCCAACCTAAGCTCAGTGGACCTCGTCCGGGGGTTTCAGAAGACGCACGGCTTGCGCGTGCAGGACGTCGAATCCATCTCCGCGCATGTCGGTGCGGATTCCTTCCATCACGTCGGCTGGACTTACACGCCGGGCGATGTCACCGCAGCGCAGTTCAGCCTGCAGTACGCCATCGCCGTGGCGCTGATCGAGGGGGATGCCTTTGTTGAGCAGTACCGGCCCGAACTCATGGCCGACCTGCGCATCCTCGACATGGTGAAGCGCATCAGCATCGTCGAGGATCCCACTATCACCAGGCAGGGTCGCATCGCGCGCAACAGCGCGCGCCTGCGCGTTGTGCTCAAGTCCGGTGAAGTGCTGCAGAACGAAGTGATGATTCCGCGCGGAAACGCCACCAATCCCGCGAGCGAAGCAGAATTGCACAGCAAGTTCGAACGTCTGGCCAGGACCGCGCTGAGCCCGTCCCGGATCGAGGACATCAGCTGGGAACTGGCACGGCTGGAGAGCGTGGAGTCGGTGGCGGGTCTGGCGGGGATGCTGGCTGTCGGTTGAGTCGCAGTGTCCCGGCGGGATTTCGTACTATCGACGCACCGGGGGCCAGCCAGTCTGTCGGGAAGCGCGCGCCGCCAGCCGCGATGAACTGAAGGGCCTGCTCGACAAGAGCATCGCGTGCCTGCTCAAAATAGAAATCGGTGCGTCTGGGCATGGCCTGCGGACCAGCGATGCCGAGCAGTGTTTCCAGTGTCATCTGCTGCAGTTCCGATCCTTTCATCTCAATCCGATGATGGTACTCGCCGAAGGCAAGGGCGTGAGGGCGGTCGATGCACTGCTCGTGCTCAAGGCGTAATCTGCCACCCGATCAGAAACGGGCAGTTCAGGCACAATCCAGCAGGAAGAATTGAAGCAGGCAGGAAGAACCGGAGCAAGGCAGCACATATCAAAGACAGTGACATGTCCAAAAGTTCTCAGGAGGGGACTGCAATGCATATTCTGGAAACGTTGGGCCGGCTGATGCTGGCAGCAAGTCTTGCAGCATGGAGCAGCCTGATTGCAGCACAGACCTGGCCGGTGAAACCGGTGAAGCTGATCATTCCCTTCGCGCCGGGAGGGCCTCAGGAGATTCCGCTGCGGCCGGTTTCCGTGAAGCTCACCGAAGTGCTGGGCCAACCCGTCATCATCGACTTCAAGCCCGGTGCTGCTGCCATCATCGGCACTGACTTCGTCGCCAAGTCTGCGCCGGACGGCTATACCCTGCTCATCATCACCGCCAGCCACACCATCAATCCCAGCACCCAGCGAACCCTGCCTTTTGACGCCATCAGGGACTTCGCGGCGGTGAGTCCGGTCTCCATGGGCGACATTGTGCTGGTCACGCACCCGAAACATCCACCTGCCACGGTGAAGGAACTGATTGCCTATGCGCGTTCGCAGCCGGGCAAGCTCAATTATGCCTCCAATGGCATAGGCGCTTCGCTGCATCTTGCCGGCGAACTGTTCAAGATGGTGACCAGTACAGACATCGTGCACATTCCCTACAAGGGGGCTGGGCCTGCGGTGCTGGGCGTGGTGGCCGGTGAAGCCGACATGATGTTCGTAGCCGTGCCGCCGGCGCTGCCGCAGATCACTGCCGGAAAGTTGCGCCTGCTGGGCGTGGCGAGTCTGAAGCGGGCGTCTTCCTTGCCCAATACGCCGACCCTGGCGGAGGCGGGATTGGCGAAATTCGAGGCGAGCTCCATGGTGGGGATACTTGGCCCGGTGGCAACGCCGCGAGCGGCGATCAATCGATTCAACGGCGCCATGGAAAAGATACTGGCCATGCCGGATATCCGCGAGGTATTCAATACCAATGGCGTAGAGCCCTGGCACAGCAGCCCCGAGCAGTTCATGGCGTGGATACGCGACGACCAGGCCAAATGGGCGGCGGTGACGAAGGCGATCAAGTTCCAGCCGGAGTGATGTGGGCTGGCTGAGGCGGGTTTGCAGCGGATGCGGATCGGTTCGATTCTGTCGAAATGCAACCAGAGCCGCTGGGCCTGATGAAGGAGCTGGAAGTGGAATACGGCGCTCGCAATGCCATCGTGGGCAAGTTGAAGAAGATCAACAAGGGATCGGTCATGTGCCAGGTGGAAGTGGATGTCATGGATCCATCACTGCTCAGCTGACCCGCGCCTTATTTTCCCCTGAATTTCGGCGCTCGCTTTTCTGCAAACGCGCGCTGCCCTTCCCTGAAATCTTCGCTCGTGCTGGCGAGCTGAATGGCGGCCTGCACGGCTGCGGCCTGGGCCGCGTCGGGCTGCGGGGCTACGGCGCGCAGGGAGAGTTTGGCGGCTGCGATGCTGAGTGGGGCGCCGGCGGCCAGGTCGGCGAGGTATTGCGCGGCTTCGCGCTGGAAGGTTTCGGTGGGGTATACACGGTTGATGAGGCCCAGGGCCAGTGCTTCTGCGGCCGGGTAACGCCGCGCGGTGAAGAGGATTTCTCGTGCAGCGGGCGTGCCCACGGCTTCGGCCAGCGTCTGTACGCCGAAGAGCGAGTAGCCCAGGCCCATGCGTGCGGCTGGCACTGAAAAGCTCGCATCCGCCGAGGCGATGCGCAGGTCGCACAGCACCGAGATCGACACCCCCGCACCGAAGCAGAAGCCGCGGATCAGCGCCACGGTCGGTTTCCTTGCCAGTTGCAGGTGCCCCAGCGCGGAGCTTGCGCCGCCTTCGAAGTGGGTGTGTATGGCCTGCAGTCGACCCTTGTCGGCGAGGCCGCCGATGTCCAGCCCAGAGGAGAAGGCATCGTCGCCTTCGCCGGCCAGGGCGATCACACGCACCGTGTCATCCGCCTCGTAATCACTCAGCACGGCATCGAGATCGGCCAGCATGCCGGCACTGATGGCATTGCGCTTGCCGGGATTGGAGAAGGCGATGTGGCCGACGCCGTTTTCGATGCGGGTCAGCAGGGTTCCACCCTTGTTTGCCATGTCGGTTCCTGATGTCGTGGAGGCCTGTCCGGAGGGTATGCCCGGACTGTCCGACACCCCGGCAGGCGCCGGCAAAGTAACACAGCCCGCGCTGGACGATGGGGTAAGATCGTGCCGCGCCGGAGAGGATCCCCGTCAGAGCAGATCCCCCTGGCTGGACAGTTCAGCAGCCCACACAGGGCGAGCAGTGGCCCACAGGGCAGGGGGGAGGCTCCACATGCATGGTTGGTTGCAGGATCACATTCCACGGTGCACTGCGTGGCGCTTGCGCACGGCCCCGGGCCTGCCGGGTGAGACGGCATGATTCCCCAGGCGCTGATCCGCTCGGTGTCGGCCGCGCTGTACGAGCGTTCGCTGAAGAAGATTCCCGACGACACCCATGCTGCGCTGAAAAAGGCGCAGGGCAGCGAGCGCGATGCCACCGGCCGGCGCACCATTTCCATCATGCTCGACAGCGCCGATGCCGCCGCGCAGCGTGGCGAGCTGGTCTGCACGGACGTCGGCATCCCGGTGTATTCGGTGAAGATCGGCACGCAGGTGCGCTTCGAGGGTGCGGTGCGCCAGGCCATCGTCGATGGCTTTGCCGACCTGGTGCAAAACATCCAGCCGCCCATCCTGAAGATGATCACCAACCCGCTGACGCATGAGCGCAGCTATGCCGGCAAGGACATGCCGCTGGTGACCTTCGATGTCATCGACGGCGCCGATTACATCGAGATGATCTGCGCCCCCAAGGCCATGGGCAGCGGGCGCTGGGAGGAGCTGAAGACCTTTGTCTTCCCCAGCCTGGAGACCATCGAGGACTACGTGCTGGAAGTCGTGATGCGCGCCGGCTCGCAGCCGTGCCCGCCCATCGTCGTCGGGGTGGGCATCGGCGGCAGCTTCGATTACGCGGCACGCCTGGCCAAGCAGCAGGTGCTGCGCCCGGTGGGCGAGGTCAATCCTGATCCCATGCTGGCGGCCATGGAAGCGCGCCTCTTGAAAGCTATCAACGCCATGGGCTACGGCCCCATGGGCACCGGCGGCGACAGCACCGCCATGGGCGTGCACATCGACTACGCCGCTTCGCACGGCTTCATGCCGGTGGCGGTGGCGCTCAACTGCTGGATCAACCGGCGCATGGGCGCGCGCATCGGCAACGATGGCAGCGTGGCGTGGTTCGAATGAGCATGCACACCCACGTGCTGCAACTGCCGCTCACAGCCGAAGCCCTGCGCAGCATCGCGGTGGGCGACGAAGTGCGCCTGAGCGGCGACATCACCATCAGCATCGGCCTGCCCACCCACAAGCGCATGCTGGAGGATGTGCAGGCCGGGCGTGAGCTGCCGGTGGACCTGAAGGGCGGCGCCTTTTTTCACCTCAGTGCCTACCTGGAAGATCAGCCCGGTGGTGGGTTACCGCGTGCGCTGTACATGAACCCGAGCACCAGCACGCGCTACAACCCCTACATGCCCGGTTTGATCAGCGGTCTGGGCCTGCGCCTGGTGGGCGGCAAGGGTGGCCTGGATGCGGCCAGCGTGGCGGCCATGCAGGCGATGGGCTGCATCTACCTGTCCTTCCTCGGTGGCGGCTGCCCGCTGTTGTCCGATGCCATCGAGGGCGTGGTATCCAGCCACTGGAATGAATACATCTCGCAGTTCCGCCTCACCACGCTGCGGGTGCGTGACCTGCCCGCCACCGTGGCCATCGATGCCCAGGGACACAGCCTGTACGACAGCCTGCAGCAGCGCGCCGCAAACCGATTGCCGCAAATCCGCGAAGCGCTGAAGCGCGAGCGCGAGCAGGCGTTGAACGCATCGCCATTGAACAGACTCGAAAAATAATCAAGGAGGAATGCCATGAACCCATCCATCAACCAGTCCCGACTGCCCGCCGCCTTGCTGGCCGGCCTGTGCCTGTCGGCATTCATGGGGTTTGTATCGACGCAAGCCCAGGCGCAGGCCTGGCCCGCGCGGCCGGTGCGCATGGTGGTGCCGTTTCCACCGGGTGGCAGCTCCGACATCGTGGCGCGCCAGCTGGCGCTCAACCTGTCGAAGACACTGGGCCAGTCCTTCAACGTCGACAACCGCGGCGGTGCCGGCGGCAACATCGGCACCGATGCCGTGGCCAAGGCCGCGCCCGATGGCTACACCATCGGCCTGTCCACCTCCGGACCGCTGGCCAACAACAAGGCCCTGTACAAGGACATGCCCTATGACTCGGACAAGGACCTGGCCCCCATCGCGCTGGTGGGCGAGATTCCGCTGGTGATCGCCTCCCATCCCGGGGTGAAGGCGGCCGACCTGAAGGCCTTCGTCGCACTGGCGAAATCACCCTCGGCAAAACTCTCCGTCGGCCATCCGGGCAACGGCACCATCGGCCACCTGGCCCTCGAATACTTCAAGAGCGTGGCGGCGATCAACCCGCAGGGCATTCCTTACAAAGGCGATGGTCCCGCCTTGACCGATCTGCTCGGCGGACAGATCCAGGCCGTGTCGGCCCCGGTGAGCGCCTTCATCGCCGCCATCCAGAGCGGCAAGCTGGTCGGCCTGGCGGTCACCTCGAAGAAGCGCTTCCCCGGCCTGCCCAATGTGGGCACCGCCATCGAGCAGGGCATCGACCTGGAAGCCACCGTGTGGTTCGCCGTCATCGGCCCGGCCGGCCTGCAGATGCCGGTGGTGACGCGCCTCAACCAGGAGATCAACAAGTACACCAACTCCGCCGAAGGCCGCGCCAAGCTGGCCGAGTTCGGCATGGTCGAAGCCAACGGCGGCCCGGAACTGCTGGGCACGCTGATGCGCTCGGAAGCCGCCAAGTGGAAGAAGCTGGTCGAGGCGGCGAAGATCACGATCGAATGAGCGAAATCGCGGTGGTGGTGTAAACCCCCTTGTCAAAGGGGGCCGACGCGACGCAGTCGCGCGGGGGGATTTTGACCAGCCGGGCGGATCTGCCTGTTCATAAGCGATGGCCGTGCATTCTGATGTCATCGACTAGTCCATCGACATCCACCGCGACTTCAGGAACTCCGCTAACTGATGGCCGCAGGAGCGTAGATACA
>CAIPGJ010000381.1 GCA_903864555.1 uncultured Pseudomonadota bacterium
TGGATGATGCCCGAGGCGGCCGTCATCCACTGCACATCCCCCGCACCGATGCGCCCGCCGGCGCCGGTCGAATCGCGATGCGCCAGCTCGCCCTGATAGACAATGGTGACGGTCTCGAAACCGCGGTGCGGGTGCTGGCCGACGCCCCGCGGCTTGTCAGCCGGCTCGAAAGGTGCCGGCCCGGCATAGTCGAGCATCAGGAAGGGGCTCAACTGCTGCACCTGGGCATCATGACTGAACAGCGAACGCACCGGAAAACCATCACCCACCCAGTGGCCGCGCGGTGCGCTTCTGACGGTCAGGACTTTCTTCATTGCAGACTCCTTGGTTCGAGGTGATGCCGGGGCGATCCCCGATGCTCCCGGCGAGGCCACCCCCTGTCGGGATGATCACCGCGCAACAGCCCAAGCCACGCAAACGTCATAAGACACTGGCATAAGGCACAGGGGGTAGTCGGCGCGGGTGCGGGATTTGACCATATATGCGGTCGATTCACGGGACTGCAAGGTGGTCTCCTCGTCCCCTGCGGCCTCACTCAGGCGCCCTGCCCCTGACAGTCCTTCCGGACCAGTCACCGAAGCTCACGCTGCCATGCCCATCGATTCTCCTGTCAGACGGTGTGGAAATCGGAAAAGGCGGGAAGCGCAATGCACAAGGTACTTGGCCGACGACAACGAGGATGCCGTGATCAGCCTCGCCATGCTGCTCGAACTGCAGGGCTGTCAGGTAATGACGGCCAGGGACGGGCAGCAGCCGCTGGATGCCGCTGGATGCCGCCGCATCCTTCCGCCCTGACATCGCCTTTCTCGACATTTCACTGCCGCTCCTGGATGGCTACGACATTGCCCGCAGCCTCCGCCGCCTCGAAGAGGAGGCCACCCTTGCACACGACATTCACGACGTGCACGACAGGCGTCCGGCGATGCTGCTGGTGGCCCTCACCGGCTGGGCCTCGCTGGCCGACCACGACAAAGCCCTGGGGTGCGACTTCAATGTCCATTTCGCCAAGCCGCTCAACCCCGAGCTGCTGCCCGCAGATCGCAGACAGCCTCCACGAGCTGCTCGACCACGAAAAACCGGCCCTCAATCACGAGGTGAGCCGCATCGATGCCGCCACCAGCGAGGCACGCCACTGGCTGTTCAGCTTTTTCCCGGTGCTGGTGGGCAAGGCCGTCATCGGGATCGGCCTGGTGGCGATGGACATCAGCGAGCGCAAACGCGCCGAAATGCACCTGCGCGAACGCGAGCAGCCGTTCCGCGGCATTGTCGAGCAATCCATTGCCGGCGCCTACATCCTGCAGGACGGGCGTCTGGCCTACGTCAACCGCCGCTTTGCCGAGATCTTCGGCTACACCACCGAGCAGATGCAGACGCTCGATCCGCTCTCCCTGGTGACCGAGGCGGAACGGCCGCACGCCCTGGAAATCATCCGCACGCGCATGTCCGGCGAGACGCAGACGCGCAACTACGAATTCACCGCCATCCACGCCGACGGCAACCACTTCGACCTCGGCGTGCACGCCAGCTGCGCCTCGCATCGCATCGCAGCCGCCCGGCCATCATCGGTCTGGTACAGAACATCTCGGGCAAGATCACCCTGCCGGTGAAAATCTTTTCCAAGTCAGGCCGCCTCAGCGCGGCCGAATTCATGCTGATCAAGGGCCATCCCCAGGCCGGTTACGACGTGCTGAAGAATGTCGAGTTCCCCTGGCCCGTGGCCACCATCATCCTGCAGCACCATGAACGACTGGACGGCAGCGGCTATCCGGGCGGCATCCGTGATGCCGAAATCCTGCCCGAATCGCGCATCCTCGCCATCGCCGACGTGGTGGATGCCATGTCCTCGCACCGCCCCTAGCGTCCCGCCCTGGGTATCGACAAGGCACTGACTGAAATCGAGCAGGGCGGCGGCAGGATCTACGACGCGGAAATCGCCCAGGCCTGCCTCAGGCTGTTCCACAACAAGGAAAACCTGGCCCTGGTGGACCAGCCCCAGCGCCAGTAATGCGGCAGTCAATATGATCAAATTCGAATACAATTTATTGTCATCATTGGCTTAACCATGATATTGTAATCATTAATCCAGGATTGTATCTCCGGAGACCGGCATGATTTACCCCTTGTCACAGGCTCTTCACCGAATGCCGGGGGCGAGAGCGCGGCAGGGCCAGCGGTGTTAACCCCCTTGTCAAAGGTTCTTCGCCGAATTCCGGGGAGACGTGGCTGTGGCGCGGTTTACCCCCTTGTCAAAGGGGGCCGACTCGTGAGCGCAGCGAACGAGCGGGGGGATTTTCTCCCGCTGCCTTTCATCGTTCGCCCGTCATGACCGGATACGGGCCCTGAGTGTCCTCCGGTGCTTCCCATTTGCAAGGCAACAGACGTGCTCAGGATTCATGCAATGTCGGCAAAAGGCCATGAGACCAGCCTGCTTGGCCAAAATCCCCCCGCTGGCCTGCGGCCAGTCGGCCCCCTTTGACAAGGGGGTAAACCCGGGCCTGCCAAGCTTGCTGCCAATGCCATCCCCGGAAA
>CAIPGJ010000382.1 GCA_903864555.1 uncultured Pseudomonadota bacterium
ATGGCTTTCGTCAAAACCCATGGCTGCCTTGTGCAAGGCAAGGAAAAAGCGCATTCAGGGGGGCAAGGCAGGTGCGATTGTCGGCTTGGGAGAAAAAATGAGCTCCCCGGAAATCGGTGAAGAGCCTTTGACAAGGGGGTAAACCCGCGGCATCCCCGCAAATCGGCGAAGAGCCTTTGACAAGGGGGGCAACCGAGTTGCAGCCTCGTCGCCCCGCAACTCGGCGAGCTTCTTGCCAGGTGGTGAAAAGCTTTCCTACAGCGTCGCCTCCGAACCCAGGATGGCCGTCACCTGGCTGGAGAGCTTGCCGCCATTGCCATGGGCGACGGCGAGGTTGACGTCCTTCACCTGGCGCTCGCCGGCCGTGCCCATGATCTGCTCGGTGGCTTCGGCCAGGGTGAACAGGCCGTACATGCCCGGATGCACGCAGGAGAGGCCGCCGCCATTGGTGTTGACCGGCAGCTCGCCGCCGGGTGCGATGCGGCCATTGCCAACGAAGCGCCAGCCCTCGCCCTTGGGGCAGAAGCCCAGGTCCTCGAGGAAGAGGATGGTGTTGATGGTGAAGGCATCGTAGAGCTCCACGACATCGATGTCGGCCGGCTTCACGCCGGCCTGTGCAAAGGCGCGCGCACCGGAATCTTTGGCCGCGGTGGTGGTGAGGTTGGCCATGGCCTGGATGTCCAGGTGCGTGGTCGCCGCGGCGGCGCCCAACAGGTACACCGGGCGCTTCACCATGCTCTTGGCGCGGTCGGCGCGCACCATGACGATGGCGGCGGCGCCGTCGGTGACCAGGCAGCAATCGCGCACGCCCAGCGGGTCGGACACCATGCGTGCCTTGTAGTAGTCCTCGCGCGTGAGCGGATCGCGCATGAAGGCATCCGGATTGAGCTGCGCCCACTGGCGCGCGGACATGGCGACATCGGCCAGGGCGTCGCGCGTGGCGCCGAACTCATGCATGTAGCGCGCCGCGGCCAACGAATAGGCGGAGGCGGGCGAGATGGGCTTGTACTGCATCTCGTAGGCCTGGGGCTTGGCCGAGGACACCAGCTTGCCGGCTTTGGTGCGCTGGTTGCTGCCGTAGCAGATGAGCGCCACGTCGCACTGGCCGGCATCCAGCGCCAGCGCCGCCCACATGGCGTGGGTGAGGAAGGCCGAGCCGCCGGTGCGGTTGTTGTCGGTGACGCGCGGATGGATGCCGAAGTACTCGGCGAGCTGGATGCCGGAGAGGAACTCATCGGGCAGGCCGATAAAGAGGCCATCCACGTCGCCGGGTGTGAGGCCGACCTTGGCCAGCGCCTTGACGCTGGCGATGGCGGCCAGGTCGATGGAGTTGTAGCCGGGGGCTTCGCCCATGCCGTAGGTGGCAGCGGAGACGATGGCGGTCTTGCCGCGGGGGAATGCGTCTTTCATGTTTGTTCCTTTCAGGCCGGCTCGAAGACGACCATGGCACGGTCGTTCTCGCGGATGATCTTGGCCTTCACGGCCATGCCGATCTTCACCTGCTCGTTGGCGATGCCATCGACGCGGGCCATCATGCGCGGGCCTTCGGCCAGGTCCACCAGCACCACGTTGTAATCCTTGGTCGGATCCTTCTGGCGCACGATGGTGACCGAGTACACGGTGGCGCGCCCGGAGGGCTGCACCCACTCCAGATTGGTCGAGCCGGTGACGGGCTCGGCCACGCGCGGGTAGAAGAAGCAGCGCCCGCTGTCACGGCTGCGCTGGATCATGAAGCGGCCTTCCTCCAGGTGGCGGAAGTAGTCCTGTTCGGGATGCATGTCCTGCACGATGGGTCTCCTCGGTCCGGTGTCTGTCGTTCGATGGCGTCGTTTTTGCTGGGCCAAGTGTAGCGCGAGCGCTCGCGTGGACCCGATAGGGGGCCGCCGGTGCCTGCACGGGGTTAGACTTGAACCATGACTGATGCTTCACGAAATGAAGCAGGCTCGCGCTGGAACCGCGCATGAGCGGCGCCGGCCAGCGCCTGCCCGGCACCCCTGAACCCATGCGGTGGTGGACCGGCCCGACGGGCTTGCGCATCGCTGGTGACCAGTGGGGTGATCCCGCCGGGCCGCTGGTGATCCTGCTGCATGGCGGTGGCCAGACGCGCCACGCCTGGAAGGGCGCGGGGGAGTGGCTCGGTCGCGCCGGCTATCACGCCGTCAGCTTCGACGCGCGCGGACATGGCGATTCGGACTGGGCGCCCGATGGCATCTACAGCCAGGACGTGATGGTGGCGGACCTCCAGTGCGTGGTGCAAGCGCTGGGACGGCGCCCGACGCTGGTGGGCGCCTCCATGGGCGGTGGCACCAGCATGGCCGCCGTGGGCGAGGACCATGTCGATGCCACGGCGCTGGTGCTGGTGGATATCGCCCCGCGCATCGAGATGGAGGGCGTGGCCAACATTAACGCCTTCATGGGGCGCAACCCGAACGGCTTTGCCTCGCTGGAGGAAGTGGCTGATGCGGTGGCCAGTTACCAGCCGCATCGCCAGCGCCCCAAGGACATCTCGGGCCTGGGCAAGAACGTGCGCCAGGGTGAGGACGGC
>CAIPGJ010000383.1 GCA_903864555.1 uncultured Pseudomonadota bacterium
GGCGTGGCACTTCCTTGCCCATGATCACGGGGATCATCTGGAAGGTCGACGCATTGCCGACCCCGGTGAAGAAGAACAGCGCCATAAAGCCTGCGAAGAACCCAGCAAAGCTGCCCGCCTGCAAGGACAGGATCACGCCCATGACCGAGACGATCATGCCGACGAACACCCAGAACGTGACACGCCCGCCGCCGAACGTGTCGGAAACCCAACCCGTTCCAGCGCGAGAGAGCGCACCGACCAGCGGCCCGAGGAACACGTATTGCAGGGCGTTCACGTCCGGGAAAGCGATCCGGCTCAGCAGCGGGAAGCCCGCCGAATAGCCGATGAAGCTGCCAAAGGTGCCGATGTAGAGGACACACATCGCCCAGTTGTGGGTGCGCCCGAAGATCACCGATTGCTGGGCAAAACTGGCTTTCGCATCGGCGATGTCGTTCATGCCCAGCCAGGCCGCGATGGTCGAGATCAGGATGAACGGCACCCAGATGAACCCGGCGTTCTGCATCCAAAGCTCGCCACCATCGGTCAAGGCCTGCGGTGCCCCGCCCATCGCGCCGAAGACGCCCACAGTGATGACCAGCGGCACAAGGAACTGCATGACGCTGACGCCAAGGTTGCCAAGACCTGCGTTCAGCGCCAGCGCATTACCCTTCTCTGCCTTGGGGAAGAAGTAGCCGATGTTGGCCATGGAAGAGGCGAAGTTGGCCCCCCCAAGACCGCACAGAAGCGCCAGTACCAGGAAGATGAAGTAGGGCGTTTCCGGGTTCTGCACGGCGTAGCCAATGCCGATGGCCGGCAGCATGAGCGAGGCGGTGGACAGCGTGGTCCACAGCCTGCCGCCAAAGATCGGCACCATGAAGCCGTAGAAGATCCGCAGCGTTGCCCCCGAGAGCGCAGGCAGCGCGGCCAGCCAGAACAGTTGTTCCGGGGTGAAGGCAAAGCCGATCTGCGGCAGCTTGGCCACCACCATCGACCAGACCATCCAGACCGAGAAAGCCAGAAGCAGTGCGGGGATCGACAGCCAAAGGTTGCGGCGGGCGATAGCACGGCCCTTCTCGGCCCAGAACCCGGGGTCCTCGGGGTGCCATTCCTCCAGCACACGGGGCATCGTGGTGCGCTCCGGATGGTGGATGGCCTGCATTTCCGGCAGTTGCGGCAACCGATCCAGCGCCTCGCCATGGGCTGCACGCTCCATCGCGCGGACCGACAGGTGCATCCAGCCTAGCGCGATAGCGACCAGCACGAACAGCAACGCAAAGCACGAGGTGTAGATGCCCGTGAGGTCCAGGAGTGCGCCAAAGGCGATCGGCAGGACGAAGCCGCCGAGGCCACCGATCATGCCTACAAGGCCCCCGACGGCGCCGACATTGTTCGGGTAGTATTCCGGGATGTGCTTGAAGACCGCTGCCTTGCCCAGGCTCATGAAGAACCCGAGCGCGAAGAGCGTGGCGATGAAAGGCCAGAGACCCATGCTGGTCGAAAAGGCTATGACGCCGTCCTTGCCCTGGATGACATAGTCCGTGGGCGGATAGGACAGCATGAACAGGAACAGCATGGAAAAGCCGAAGGTCCAGTACATGACCGACCGCGCCCCGAACTTGTCGGAGAGGTGCCCGCCATATGCGCGGAACAGTGAGGCGGCAAGGCTGAAGGATGCCGCCGCCATGCCTGCAGTGCGCACGTCAACGCCGTAGACGTCCATCAGATAGTGCGGCAGCCACAGCGCCAGTGCCACGAAGGCACCGAAGACGAAGAAGTAGTAGAGCGAGAAGCGCCACACCTGCAGGTTCTTCAACGGCGCGAACTGTTGGGCAAAGCCCGGTGCCTTGGCGCCGGTCCTGCGGCGCTCTACCAGCGCCGGGTCGTCCTTGGCGAAGATAAAGAAGATCACGCCCATCAGGGCAAGCGCTGCCGCCCAGACGTTCGCCACTCCTTGCCAGCCGTAGGCCACCATCACGAAGGGGGCCACAAACTTGGTTACCGCCGCACCGATGTTGCCTGCGCCAAAGATTCCCAAGGCCGTGCCCTGGTGGCCTGCATCATACCAGCGGCTGACATAAGCCACGCCGATGATGAAAGACCCTCCTGCAAGTCCGACACCCAGCGCCGCGACCAGATACATGATGTAGGTGTCGGCAAAAGTCAGCGCCCATGTGGCCAGCGCCGCTAGGATCATCTGGCCGGAAAAGACCAGCCGTCCGCCATACTTCTCTGTCCAGACGCCCAGAAAGATTCGGGTTAGCGACCCGGTCAGAATTGGGGTTGCGACCAACAGGCCGAACTGGGTGTCGTTCAGGCCCAGTTCGGCCTTGATGGCGACACCGATGATGGAAAAGATCGTCCAGACC
>CAIPGJ010000384.1 GCA_903864555.1 uncultured Pseudomonadota bacterium
CGCAGTTCGGCAGCCACGTGGTGCACCGCGACCTGAGCCTGCGCGTGCAGTCGGGCGAGGTGATGTCGCTGGTCGGCGGTTCCGGCAGCGGCAAGACCACGCTGATGCGCCAGATGCTCGGCCTGGAGCGTCCGGCCCAGGGCAGCATCCGCGTCTTCGGCATTCCGCTGCAGAACACCCCGCGCGAATTCGTGCGCAAGATCCGCCGCCGCTGGGGTGTGCTGTTCCAGGAGGGCGCCCTGTACAGCGCGCTGACCGTGTTCGACAACATTGCCCTGCCGCTGCGCGAGCTGCGCGTGTTCGACGAGGACTACATCCACGACATGGTGATGCTCAAGCTCGACATGGTCGACATCGAGCGTGCCCATGCCTGGAAGAAGCCGGCCGATCTCTCCGGCGGCATGGTCAAGCGCATTGCGCTGGCGCGCGCGCTGGTGCTGGAGCCCGAACTGATCTTCCTCGACGAGCCCACGGCCGGCCTCGACCCGGATCGCAGCGAATCCTTCGTCAACCTCATCCGCTCGTTGCACCGCAAGCTCGGCCTGACGGTGGTGATGGTCTCGCACGACCTGGACAGCATCGTCTCGTTGTCACACCGCATTGCGGTGCTGGCCGAGCAGCGTGTGCTGGTGCATGGGTCCCTGGCCGAGGTGGTGAAGGTGGACCATCCCTTCATCCGCAATTTCTTCGGCGGCGAGCGCGGGCTGCGCGCGCTGTCGGCCGCCGACGGCCAGGCCAGCATGGCCGGCGTCTTGTCCCTGCCGGGCACGCCCGGAGCATGAAACTGCAGCACTGACCCCTCACGCCAACCCCAGACAAGCTACCAACAAGAAACCTTCAGGAAGCCCGCCATGGAAAACCGATCGCATGCACTGGCCGCCGGCCTGTTCGTCCTGGTCCTCACCGCCGCACTGGCCGCCATCGGCCTGTGGTTCAGCAAGGATGACGGGCATGTGCTGACCCCCTATGTCGTCACCACCACCGGTGATGTGTCCGGGCTCAAGCCCGAGGCACCGGTGCGCTACCGCGGCGTCGATGTCGGCAAGGTGTACGCCATCCGGCTCGACCCGGCGCGGCCCGGCGTGATCGAGATCCGCATCGGCGTGGATGCGGCGACGCCGGTTACCAGCACCACCTACGCACAACTGGGCTACTTGGGCGTGACCGGGATTACCTTCATCTCCCTGCAGGACAAGGCCCAGGGCGGCGGCGAGCGCGTCGCCTCCAGCCGCGACAAGCCTGGTGTCATCGCCATGCGGCCCTCGCTCATGGATTCCGGCGAGAACCTGCTCGGCTCGGTGGCGGAACTGGTGGAGCGTGCCAGCGCCCTGCTCAACGAGGAGAATCGCGGCCATGCGCGGCAGATGCTGGTGAGCGCGGAGCAGGCCACCACGCGTGTGGCCAAGCTGGCCGAGCGCCTGGAGCCGGCCGCCAGCAGCCTGCCGGCGCTGGTCGAGGACGCGCGCAGCATGACCTCGGCGGTGAAGACCGCTGCGCTCCGTGTCGATGAACTGGGCGGCACCCTGAACAAGGTTGGCGGCACCATCAACCAGATGGCGCAGAAGGTGGAGTCTCGCCTGGACACGCTGACCACGGTGGCCAACAGCGCCGAGGAGGTCGGCCAGATGGCGCGCATGCTGCAGGACGAGACCGTGCCTCGGCTCAATTCCCTGGCCGATGGCCTGACGCGGCAGACCCGCTCGCTCGACCGTGTCATCCGCACTTTGGGCGACCACCCGCAAAGCCTGGTGTTCGGCACGGCGCCGGCGAGGGCCGGTCCGGGTGAGTCGGGGTTTCGCGCAGGCGCTGAACAATGAAAGCCGCCATCATGATCAAGCCCGGAATGCTTCTGTCCCTGCTGTTGCTGGCCGCTGGCTGCAGCGTGCTGCCCCAACCCGTGGCACCGGGCACCCAGTACGATTTCGGGCCGGCGCCGGCAGCCTCGCCGGCAGCCACTGCGCCACGCATCGACAGGACCATCCTGCTGCATGATGCCGTGGCGCCCGCCTGGATGGACGCACCGGGCATCCACTATCGCCTGCTGCAATCGACACCGGCCCAGCTGCGCATCTACGCCAATAGCCGCTGGGTGATGCCGCCCGCGGCGCTGTTCACCAACCGCCTGAAGGGCCGCCTGGCCGACTCGAGCCGCGGTGCCTGGTCGGCAAGCGATGGCTTGCGCGCCGAACTCACCCTGCGCATCGACATGGAGGAATTCGCGCAGTGGTTCGATGGCCCCACGGCCTCACGTGCCGTGGTGCGCGTGCGCGCCTCGCTGTCGTCCGGACGTGAACCGGCGCAGCAGAAGTCCTTCAGCGTGGAACGCCCTGCAGTCACCCCGGATGCCGCAGGCGGGGCCGCTGCCCTGATCGCCGCCTCGGATGAGGCGGTGGCGCAGATCGTGGACTGGGTGGCTGCGCAGAAGCGCTGAGACGCTGAGGCGGAGAGGCCGGGTCGGCAGGTAGGCCCGGTGGCGCGACGACATGGGCGCCGTGTTCAGGAAATGCCCTGTGTAATTGATAATAATAGGCAGATTTATCCAATGACAGTGATCATTGCAACACGGAATTGATCATAATTGACCAATCCGGCCGCCAGCAAGCCTCTGCTCAGGAGGCCCCTGCAGCGGTGGATGGCAGGATCACTCCCTCACTCCCGGGTGATGCCCAGCTGTTTCACCACCTGGCCAAAGCGCTCGCGCTCCTTCACGAGGTAGCTGCCATAGACTTCCGGACGGCTGCCCACCGCCACCACGCCGGCGCCGGTGAAGCGTTCCACCACGGCCGGGGATCGCAGCGACAGTGCGAGTGCCGCATGCAGCTTTTCGATCACCGATGCCGGGGTCTTCGCAGCCACATGCAGGCCCACGATGGTGTCGGAGGATTCGAATTCAGGCAGGCCTGACTCGTTGACTGTCGGCACCTCCGGCCATTTGCTCCATCGCGTCGGTCCGGTCACCGCCAGCACCTTCACCTTGCCCGCCTTGTAGACCGGGTCGGTGATGAGCACCGTGCCCACCTGATAATCGACGCGTCCGCCCATCACCTCGTTCAGGGCCTGTTGCGCGCTCTTGAAGGGCACATGCAGCACATCGAGATTGGCCAGCCGCTTCAGGGTTTCGCCCTGGATGTGCTGCGGGCTGCCCTTGCCGGCGGTGCCATAGCTCAGTTTGCCCGGTTGCGCCCGCGCCAGCGTGATGAGTTCCGCGATGGTGGCGGCGGGCAGGTCCCTGCGCGCGAGGATCACCGACACCGCGCGGAACACCTGGCCTACCGGGGCGAGGTCCTTGAACGCGTCATAAGGCAGGTTGGGTTCCAGGATGGGCAGCACCACCACGGCACCGGTGGTGCAGAAGCACACGGTGTGGCCGTCCGGCGGTGACTTGGCCACGAAGTCCGTGCCGATGGCGCCGTCACCGCCGGCGCGGTTGTCGACCAGCACGCTTTGCCCGAGCGGCCGCGCCATTTCGCCGCCGACCAGGCGGCCCAGGATGTCGGTGGGCCCCCCAGGGGCCACGGGCACGACCAGCCGGATGGGCTTGCTCGGAAAGTCCTGGGCGCCGGCGGGCAGGCTGCAGGCCAATCCGGCAATCAGGGAGGTGACCAGCCTGGCGAGGGATGCGGCTGACCAGCCATGGGCAGGGTTGAAACACATCATGCTCTTCCTCCTTGGTGTGCTGTTGCTTGCGGAGCCGTCATGCGGCTCTTTCTTTCCGTGTTTGTGGCGGGAATTTCTGTATTACCGGACGCAGCGGTGGTGGCGCCCGCTCCAGCCTCAGGCCGCATCCTCCCACACCCGCCCGCAGGGTGAGCCCAGCACGGTCACCCGGTGCATGTGGCGGGTGTGCTCGTGGGTGTAATCCGCAGGTGCGAGGTGCAGCACCGAGCGGTTGTCCCACATCAGCAG
>CAIPGJ010000385.1 GCA_903864555.1 uncultured Pseudomonadota bacterium
CAGCGAACGAGCGGGGGGATTTTCAACAACCGTGCTGATCTGTCCACTCAGCCATCCGTCTGCCTGGCCAAAATCCCCCCGCTCGCGCTACGCGCGAGTCGGCCCCCTTTGACAAGGGGGTTTACACCGCGAGTCACACTTCACCCCGCGCACCGAAACAGGGCAATCGACCAAAGATGCTCCATAACAAGGCATGCACCCGGCATCCGGCGCTGGCAGCCCCGGTTTCATCCCCCTGCCCGGCCCCATCCCCTCCGCCCTCCAGCCGGGCATGGCTATTGCGTTATTGGTATCGACGCGGCCGTGCCATCACTGGCCCGGCCGCAGACCTATCCTGCCAACCTGAAGGAGCCGTTCCATGAAACGCGCAATCACCGCATCCATTTTCGTTGCGGCCGGCCTGTTCGCCGGCACAGCCACCGCCCAGACCTGGCCCGCGCGCGCCGTCACCATCGTGGTGACCTTTCCCCCGGGCGGGTCCAGCGACATCGTGGCGCGCTTCATGACGGTGCCCCTGCAGGCGGCGCTGGGGCAGTCCTTCCTGGTGGACAACAAGCCCGGCGCGGGCGGCACCATCGGTGCGGCGGCGGTGTCCCGCGCCGTGCCTGATGGTTACACGCTGATGCTGTCCAACAGCGCACCCATCAGCATTTCGCCGGCCATGCTGGAACAGAAAACCTACGACCCGGTGAAGAGCTTCACCCACGTGGCCTATCTGGGCTCGGTGTCCAATGTGTTCGTGTTGCACCCCACGGTGACAGCGAAGACCCTGCCGGAACTGGCCGCCTGGATCAAGGCGCAGACCACCCCGGTGTCCTACGGTTCGGGCGGCGTGGGCTCCATCGGCCACATCGTCGGAGAGACCTTCAAAAACCTGGAAGGTGTGCGCATGGAGCATGTCGGCTACAAGGGTTCTGCCCCCATGCACAACGACTTGCTCAACGGCACGCTCAAGCTTGCCGTCGATACCCTCCCGCAAAACGTGCCGCTGATCAAGGATGGCCGGCTGAAGGCCATCGCCGTGACTGCGCCAGCACGTTCGCCACTGACGCCGGACGTGCCCAGCGTGCTGGAGTACCGGCAACCGAAGCTGGTGGCCGAAAACTTCCTTGGCATCTCCGGCCCGGCCGGCCTGCCTGCCGCTGTGGTCACCCGATTGCACCAGGTGACCCTGAAGGCGGTGGCCGATCCGGTGATCAGCAAGCGCCTCGACGAACTTGGGGTGCACAGCCGGCCAATGAGCCCGGCGGAGTTCACGAAATTTGTGGAGAATCAGGTCAATGACTGGGCCGGTCCGGTGAAGGCCTCCGGCGCCACCCTCAACTGACGCAAGGGACGCACTGCAGTGAGCGGCGGGATTTCCATCCATGTAGTCGATGTATCACGGGGGCTGGTGGCTGCCGGCATGCGAGTGGAACTGCATGCCCTGTCTCCGCAGAAGCGCCTGGTGGCCTCGGGCGCGATTTCCGCCAAAGGCCTGCTGGAGGACACCGCGCTGGCGGCCCGCTGCGAGGCGGGCACCTACGAAGCAGTGTTCCATGTCGGCGATTACTACCGCGCGGCCGGCATCGACCTGCCGACCGTACCCTTCCTCGATGTGGTGAGCTACGCCTTCGGCATCGCCGTCCCCGAGCAGCACTACCACCTGCCCTTCAAGTGCACGCCCTGGGGCTATTCCTGCTTTCGCGGCGGGGCCTGAAGGACGCGCTGGCCCTCGCCGGATGATATGATCATTTTCAGAAGGTACGGCTTTTTGATATTTGATAAGCCATCAAATTGATATCAGAGTCTGCGCCGACCTCCCCCTGGTTAAAAAGGCTCTTGGCTGACTTTCCGGGACCGCCGGGGCGGCAAGGCTTGCAAGCCGGGGCGGCGTAAACCCCCTTGTCAAAGACTCGTGAGCGCAGTGAAGGTGCGGGGGGATTTTCTCCCGCTGCCTTGATCCTTCGCCCGTCATGACCGGATGCGGGCCCTGAGTGTCCTCCGGTGCTTCCCCTCTGCAAGGCCACAGCCGTGCGCAGGGCTCATGCCCTATCGGCAAAAGGCCATGAGACCAGCCTGGTTGGACAAAATCCCCCCACTGGCCTGCGGCCAGTCGGCCCCCTTTGACAAGGGGGTTAACCCAAGCCTGCCAAGCTTGCTGCCAATGCCATCCCCGGAAATTGACGAAGAACCTTTGACCAGGGGGTTTACAGCCGCGCTCCGGCCAAATGTGCCACACGGCGCCGATCGATGGCACCTGCTCAGGCAGAGTGCGCGCCTTCGGGCTGGATCATCTGCACTACCTGCTCCGGCGTGGTCGAGAGCAATTGCGCTGCAGCGGTGAAGTCATCGGGGAGCGCGGCGTTGTCCCAGCCATGTATGGAGTGCCGGGCGATGTTGACCGCCAGCATGACATTGCGCACGCGCGGGTTACCGGCATGCTCGTCGTCCATCATGCGCACCAGCAGCTCGGGCATGCGCCAGTGGCGCACCAGCGCGAGTTGCAGATCGATCAGCTTCACGCCCAGCACCGCCTGCTGGGCGGTGGCACTGCGCAGGCGCGGGTTGGCATCGAGCAGCCGCTGCATGTCCAGTGCCCGGGACGGCGCATGGCACCACACCAGCATCTCGGCCAGGTCGTGCAGCAGGGCCGAGATCATGATTTCCTCGAAGCCGATGTCGTTGCGCCAGGCAGCAAAACGGCCGGCGATGTCGGCGGCGTGGCGCGCGCGCTGGATCACGCGGATCAGGCCGGCCAGCGCCGGCGTGTTGCTGCGCAGGCTATCCTCCAACAGCGGCGGGTCGCGAAAGGCGCGCAGGAACGGCGGCACGCCCAGCATGACGATCATGCGGTCAACAGTGGTGATCTCGGCCAGTTGGCGCTCTCCGCCCACTCGGCGGATGTGCTGGTACAGGCACGCGGTCATCAACGGATCGCGCGTGATCACGTCGGCCAGCTCACGCGTGTCGATGCCCTCGTCACCCACCGCGGCGAGGCGCCCAATCTGCCGCTTGGTCGAGCGCAGCACAGGCAGGTCGGCATCGCCCAGGCACTTCACCCACGAAGCCAGGTCACTGGCGACAACGGGGGCGACAGGTGCAGCCATGGCAATGGTGGGACTCATACCGGTGTTACGGCACCGGACACGACAACTTGAGGGCGTTTCGGGCCGGTCAGAGGCTGCTGATATTCTGAAAAATCCGGAGAAACATTCCCGTCATCCCCAAGGAAACACTAATCAAGTCTGGAATCGAGGATCACCGTTCAACTGTTTCCTCTGACGTGGGGGATAGACAAGGGGGCGCAGCCCACTTGTTCAGTCCTTCCCTAAGAACAGGGTTCTGGAAAACAGCTCAGTCAGAGCGTCCCCGAGCCATCGCTCAGGCCACTTGGCACCACGAACCAGCGTCAAGGGCCGGTTCGTGTGGACAGCGTCAATCGATCAATTCCAGCTTCAACGATTTGATATCGCCTTCCCAGCGCGCCGTGTCCGCCTTGATGTAGGCAGCGAACTCCTCGGGCTTGCCGGGGAACAGGAAAGTCCCCGAGGCGGCCAGCTTGTCCTTGAGGTCCACCGAGGCGGCAGACAGGGTGGCCGTCAGCCGGCTGGAGATGGCGGCCGGTGTTTTCACCGGGGCGAACATGGCAAACCAGGTGCCCCCCAGCATGTTGGCATAGCCACCCTCCTTGAAGGTCGCAACTTTCGGCGCCATGGGCAGTCGCTCGTCGTGGGTGATGGCGATGGGGATGGTACGCGTGAGGTTGAGGTTGGCGGTGGTGGCGCCGGTGAACTGCAGCTGCACGGTGCCGGCCATGGTGTCCTTGTTGGCCGGGCCGGCGCCGCTGTAGAGGATTTCAGTCGCCTTGAAGCCGGCTGCCGCCATGAAGCGCACCATGAATAGCTGCGTGGGTGAGCCCTTGCCCAGTGCGGCGTAATTCAGCTTGTCCGGGTTGGCCTTGCCGTAAGCCACCAGTTCGCCGACGCTGCGAAAAGGCACGTTCTCGTTGGCGATCAGCACATAGGGAAAATGCCCGCCCGGGCCGATCACGGTGAAGTCCTCCATCCTGTAGCCGGGGTTGCGGTACATCAGGTGGTTGGTGGCGATGATGGAGGTGGTGTAGAGCAGCGTGTGGCCATCGGCCGGTGCCTGGGCCGCCGCGCGGAAACCGATCAGGCCGCCGGCACCACCACGGTTTTCCACCAGCACGGGCTGCTTGAGCAGTTCGCCCATGCGGCCGGCGAACATGCGGCCGAGCACATCGGTGGAGCCACCCGGTGCGTAGGGGACGATGAGGGTGATGGGTTTGGACGGAAAGGCGGCCTGCCCCAGTGCGACACCGACCGGCGCCAGCACCATGGCTGACAGGGCCAGGCCCACGGTGGCGAGGCGCTTCGAGAACTTGGTGAACTGACTTGCCTGCTGAATCACTGCCTCATGCATGGCATTCCTCCTTTGGATGTGCCGCAAAAAGAAAACGGGGACGGGCCCTTGCAGGTCCGTCCCCGGTCAGGTTGCCGACGCCGGTTGCATCCGGCGTTCTGTTCTTCAGGCCACCAGCTTGAGCGCGCGCTCCAGCAGGCGGTGATGCTCCCGGGGGGAACCCAGGGTGTGGTATAGGGAGCGCGACATCTTGGTGTGCAATGTGAGTCCGTACTCACGCAGAACGCCTATTCCGGCATGGACTTCGTGGGCCATGTCGGTTGCGCGCACATAGCTTTCGGAAGCCACCGCCTTGGCCACATGGACGCTGCCGGCGGCATCTTCCATGTTGTTGTCGAGCTTCCACAAGGCTTCGTAGGTGGTCCAGCGGGCCGAGTCGAGCGCGTTGACGGCGTTGATCAGGTGGTCCTGGACGCGCGGGAAACGGCCGATCACGGTGTTGAACTGCTTGCGCTCGCCGGCGTAGGCAAGAGACATCTCGTAGGCGCGCTTGCAGCCGCCGACCTTGTAGGCACACAGGATGGGCGCTGCCTGCAACAAGCCACGCGCCAGCTGGTCGCCGGTGTTGAGCATGGCGTCAGCCGCAGCCACCTTGACGTCCTTGAGGATGACCTCGGCCTGGCCGACCATGAAGCCGGTGAGCGGACGCACCGACACGCCGGCCGCCTTGGCATCGACGCGGAACACCGACAAGCCGGCCCCGCCTTCGACACCGGCCACCACCAGCAGGTCGGTGGCGTACTGGGCGTCCTCGATGAACAGCTTGGTGCCCGAGAGCACGTAGTCGCTGCCGGACTTCTTCGCCTTCATCTTGATGCGCTCGGGCGACCAGCCGTACTGCACTTCGGTGTAGGCCAGGCTGAAAATGCGCTTGCCGCTGGCGATGCCGGGGAGCAGCGCCTGTTTCTGGGCGGCGCTGCCGGCTGCCATGATGATGCGCGCGCACAGCACCGCCGAGGTGAACAGCGGTCCGGGGACCGGGCCGGTTCCCAGTTCCTCGAACAGCACGGCCACATCGGTGAGGCTGTTGCCGCTGCCGCCGAATTCCTCGGGGATGGCCATGCCGGCCCAGCCCATCTCGGACATCTGCTGCCAGTGCTTGTCCATGATGGTGAGGGGGCCGCGGTCGAACTTCAGCAGCACGTCACGCTCGCAGGAGCCGTGCACGAAGTCCTTGGCGGAGTCCTGGATGAGTTGCTGGGTATCGTTGAGTGACAGATCCATTTTTTTCTCCCTGGCTAGCGCAGTTTGCCGGCTTGTTCGCGTTCACGTCCGCCCGTACCCATGCGGCGGGCCATGATCACCTTCTGGATGTCGGTGGTGGCGCCCGGGTGCAGCGAGGTGATGGCATCGCGCTGGAAATACTCGATGGCCGCGCGCAGCGGCGCCCAGCGCTCGTCCTTGGTCAGCGCGTACGGACCGGCGATCCGCAGCATGCGCTCGGCGACGTCCAGGCTGGAGAGCTTGCGACGCAGGCTGTACTGCGGGCCTTCGTAGGAACGCGGCTTGTGCGCATGCGACAGCCAGTGATTGCGCAGGGCGAACAGGCGGGTGATCTCCGCCTCGCAATGGAGCTCGGCGATCTGCAGGCGCGCATCCGGATCATCGGCGATGCGATAACCGTCATGTGTTTCCTTGCAGAAATCGATGAACTCCTGGATCACCCGGCGGTCTGCCAGGCGGCCGGTGCCGCCGTGCTCGACTTCCAGGTGCGTGGTCGCCACCTTCCAGCCGTTGTTCTCGCCACCGACCAGGTTGAAGGCCGGCACGCGCACGTTGTCGAAGAACACCGCGTTCTTGCAACCGCCACCGGCACCACCCTCGCCACCGGTGGCCAGGACTTCCATGGGCTGCACGGTGACCCCGGGCAGGTTCATGGGGATCATGATCCAGGAGAGGTTCTTGTGGCGTTCGCCCTTGGGATCGGTGACAACGATGGTCCAGGAGTAGTCGGCGCCATGCGCACTGCCGACCCACATCTTTTGGCCGTTAATCACATAGTGGTCACCGTCACGGATGGCGGTGGTCTTGATGCCGGCCAGGTCGGAACCCGCGCCCGGCTCGGAGAGCAGCTGCCAGGTGCGCACTTCGCCGCGGAAAATCGGCGGCAGGAAGGCCTTCTTGTGCTCCTCGGTGCCCCACACCAGGATGGTCGGGCCGCCCATGCGTCCGCCCGAATCGTAGTAGGGAGGCAGCGCCAGGCCGATGCGCGCCAGTTCGTCGTTCAGGATCATCTCGTGGTCGGCGGACAGGTCCGCACCGCCATACTCCGTGGGCATGTTCGGGTAGAGCCAGCCCTTGGCGCCCAGGCGGCGGCCGAGTTCACGGCGCAGCTGGTATTGGTCAACGGGTTGGTCATTCGGATCGACATGGTGCTCGATCCCGGGCGGTACGTTTTTATCGAGGAATGCTCGAACCTCGGCGCGGAATTCTTTCTGCTCTTCCGTGTCTTGAATGGCGAAATCCATGGATCAGACTCCTCTTGTCCAGGTTCAGTGTTGTAGACCGCTGATAATTTCAGTTCGGTGCTGACAGACGCCGTTGCTGGCGCCCCCTCCCTCGCGTCCACGGCCTGCCGGACCTGGGCTTGTCACCGTACTGCCCCCTGATTCTAACTCCCGGCCCCTGCCCCAAACGCCAGGCCGAAAAAAAACAGGGGGACAAAGCAGGACAGCCCAAGGGGAATCAGCGCCATTGTTCACAAAGCGGAACATGTATAGGAAAACTGCTTGGTGACCGCCGCCCTAGACCACCCTGCCGGCCACCGTGTCAGGAACGATCAGCCCTGCCTGCCGCACGCGGCAGCAGCCTTGCGCGCCTGCTGCAGGTACTGGCTGCTGCCCTGCTGCAGCAGGCGGCCCACGGTGCTATGGAAGAACTGCACGCCCAGTTCGAGGAACTTCGGAATGTGGCTGTCGGGGCAACTGCAACCGGCAATACCGCCACCAGCGCGGATGGCCTGCACACCGCGCTCCATCATCTTCAGCACTTCGGGGTGGGTCTGCTGTCCGGTGTAGCCCATGGACTGCGACAGGTCGCCCGAGCCGATGAAGAACACATCGATGCCGGGCACCTTGACCATCTCGGGCAGGTTCTCGATGGCCTCGACTTCCTCGATCATGACGCAGACCAGGGTTTCGCGGTTGGCGGCGGCAGCGTAATCGCCGGTGCTCATCTGATAGCCATAGCCGCCGGCACGGCCACCACCGAACAGCCCGCGATGGCCAAGCGGCGCGTACTTCACGGCATCGACCACGGCACGCGCCTCGTCGACGGTGTTGACATGCGGCACCTGCACGCCCCAGGCGCCCCGGTCGAGGAAGGGGGCAATGATCTCCGGCTTCGCCGCCACTGGCCGCACGATGGGCGCCATGCCGGTGATTTCCGCGGCCATGATGCAGGCCTCGGCGGTATCCACGGTGATGGAGCCATGCTCGTTGTCGAGCAGGATCCAGTCAAAGCCCAGGCTGCCCAGCATCTCCACCACCTGCGGCGAAGGGAAGGTGCACATGACTCCGAAGGCAGCCTGACCGGCCTGCAGTTTCTGCTTGAGCGTGTTGCTGCGCATGGGTCCTGCTCCTATATTCTCATTTTGATATATGGATGCTGTGTTCAGGCGCGGGCGGCATGTTCCGCGGCCAGCAGACCGAAGATGAGGGCGGTGGCCTGAAAGCCGACATAGGCGCCGGCCGGATTCTCCGCGCCGCCGGTGGTGCTGCCGTTCATGGACAGGCCCGCCGCATAGAGGCCGGAAATCACCCGCTTGTCCCAGTCGAGCACCTGGCCCTGCGGGTTGACCAGAAAGCCGCCATAGGTGGCCACCAGGCCGGGCAGGAAGGGGATGGCCAGGTAAGGCGCCTGCGCGAGGCGCCGGATGCCGGTGCGCGCCGGACCGGACAGGGCGTGCGTTTGTTTGGGGACGCTGCGCGGCACGGCCAGTTCCGCGGTCTTGCCGTCGGCGACAGCCTGGTCGTACTCCGCCACCGTCTGCGCCAGGCGCGGGCTGATGCCGGCCATCTGCGCCAGTTCGGCGGGGGTGTCAGCCGTGTGGATGGTACCGCCGTAGGTACGTACATCCTCCACCCGGGCCTTCACTTCGGGGATGGAATAAATGGCGTGATCGATGATGATCCAGCCGGAGATCTCGATCGATGTCTTGGTCATGAGGCTGCCGACGTAACGCGGTCCCAGCCCCTCATCGACAAAGCGCTGGCCACTGCGGTTGACCA
>CAIPGJ010000386.1 GCA_903864555.1 uncultured Pseudomonadota bacterium
CGGTAATACGGATTGATGGCATCGGTTTCGATGGAGTCACCGAATTTCCAGACCTTGCCGCGGATCGGCTGGTTGAGATCAAAGCCCACTGAACACCTCCTTCGGATCGGCGATTTCACCGGCAACCGCTGCTGCGGCCACCGAGAGCGGACCGGCCAGGTAGATGTCGGCAAACATGCTGCCCTTGCGGCCCTTGAAGTTGCGGGTGGTGGCGGTGATGCACACCTCCTTGTCGGACAGGAAGCCGACCTTGGGCTGGCAGATGCCGCAGCCCGGGGTGATGACATTGGCACCGGCAGCCACCAGCTTTTCGATCAGCCCGTCCTTCAGGCATTGCAGGTACACCGCCTGCGAGGCGGGCGAGATGATGAAGCGCACGCCCTTGGCCACCTTGCGGTTCTCCAGCACGCGGGCGGCGATCTCGATGTCCTCGTAGCGCCCGTTGGCACAGGAACCGATCTGCGCCTGGTGGATGCGAATGCCGGCGGTCTCCTTCAAAGGAACGACATTGCCGAACTGGTGGGGCTTGGCCACCATGAAGGGCATGTCATCTACGTCGAGGACGATTTCCTCCTCGTAATGCGCGCCGGCATCGGCCACCAGCGGCTCGTAGGCTTTGTCGGTGCGCTTGGCCATGAATTCGCGTGTCTTGTCATCGAAGGGAAACAGCGCCAGCTTGGCGCCGATCTCCACGCCGTGCGCCGACAGGCACATGCGGCTGTCGATGGACAGTTGCGGCACCAGCGAACCGCTGTACTCAATGGAGCGGTTGCCGGCGAGATCGTCGCCATACTTGCCGGCCAGGTACAGGACGATGTCCTTGGCAATCGGATAGTTCGGCTGCTTGCCATTCAGCACGATCTTCATCGAAGCGGGCACCTGGAACCACAGTTCGCCGAACAGCACGCTGTAGAACATGTCGGCGCGCGTCGCGCCGATGCCACCGCAATTGACGGCGCCATAGGAGATGGTGTGGGAGTCGTTGCCGACCACCAGTTCACCCGGACGCATCAGGCCATAGTCGGCCATCATCTGGTGGGCGATGCCCGGCTCTGCATCATGGAAGGTCGTGATGCCCAGGCGCTCCACTTCACGGCGCACCCTGGCATTGGTATCCGCAAGGGACTGGCTGAGCGCAGGCTGATGGTGGTCCAGCAGCACGAAAACTCGATCCGGATCCCAGACGCGCGGCAGGCCGTCCTTGAAGCCGGCCTGCACAGCGGCATCCACCAGGACTTCGTCGGCATGGTAATGCAGCATGGCGCCATCGATCTTTGCGGTGACGATATCGCCTTCCCGGACCGGCTTGCCGTCCAGGTTGTGGCGGGTGAACAGCTTTTCGGCCATGGTCATGGCGTGGGACATGGATGCCTCCTCTTTTCGGATGCCCGCCCGTGCCTGAAGCCGGGTGCAGGGGCATCGCCTGTGGAACCGCAGGCGGCAAGCTTACTCCCGGTCCCCGGCGGGCGACCGGCGCTCCCCGGAGCAGGCTGGGATTTGTTTCGTATTGTGGAACTTGTCCGGACCAGAGTCGGCCTGCCGCATTGTCGCCGGGAGGGCCGGCGCTTATCGTAGCGGCTTCACCATTGACCATTCACCAAGCGGGCCGGTTGCAAGCTGCAACACGGTGCCGGTCCGCCGGCTCGCCGCACCTGAGGAGGAAACACATGGACACCATCTACGACGTCATCATCCTGGGCAGCGGCAACGCCGCCATGTCGGCCGCCCTGTCGGCCCTGGAAGGCGGCGCCAGCGTCATCGTCATCGAGCGCGCGCCCGTCGACAAGCGCGGCGGCAACAGCGCCTTCACCGGCGGCGGTTTCCGCATGGTGCATCACGGTGCCGAGGACATCCGCAGCGTCGTGCCCGACCTCACCGACGAGGAGATCGCCAAGAGCGATTTCGGCCAGTACACCCGCGAGCAGTACCTGGATGACCTGGGACGGCTGACCCAGTACTTCATCGACCCGGACCTGGCCGAGACCATCGTCGACAGCAGCACCGACACGGTGAAGTGGCTGTGCAGCCACGGCATCCGCTTCATGCCCAACTATGGCCGCCAGGCCTACAACATCAACGGCCGCTTCAAGTTCTGGGGTGGCATCGTGATCTTCGCCAATGGCGGCGGCCGCGGCCTGATGGACACCTACTTCAAGATCGCCGAGCAGAAGAAGATCCCCATTCTTTACCGCACCCAGGGCCTGTCGCTGCTGCGCGAAGGACGCGCAGTGACCGGCGTGCGCGTGCTCGATGATTCGGGCGAGCACGACATCCGTGGCCGCTCGGTGGTGCTGGCCTGCGGCGGATTCGAGGCCAACCGCGAGATGCGCACGCGCTATCTGGGACCGGGCTGGGAAAGCGCCAAGGTTCGCGGCACCCGCTACAACACCGGCGACGGCATCCGCATGGCCCTGGATTTCGGCGCGCAGTCCTACGGCCAGTGGGCCGGCTGCCATTCGGTGGCCTGGGAGCGCTACGCCACCGACTTCGGCGAGGTGGAAACCCCCCATGCCGGTTACCGTCACAGCTACCCGCTGGGCCTCATGGTGAACTCCGAGGGCAAGCGCTTTGTCGACGAAGGGGCTGACTTTCGCAACTACACCTATGCCAAGTACGGCCGTGTGGTGCTGCAGCAACCGGGTGGCTATGCCTGGCAGATCTTCGATGCCCAGGTAAAACCATTGCTGCGCGACGAATACAAGCTGCGCGGTGCCACCAAGGTGGTCGCCAACACCCTGGAGCAACTGGTGGACAAGATCCAGGACGTGCATGGCACCAACTTCCTGGAAACCGTGCGCGAGTACAACGCGGCGGTACAGAAGGACGTGCCCTTCGACCCGAACTCCAAGGATGGCCGCGCCACCAAGGGCCTTGCCGTCAACAAGACCAACTGGGCCAATACCATCGAGGTCCCGCCTTTCGAAGCCTATTCGGTGGGTTGTGGCATCACCTTCACCTTCGGCGGTCTGAAGATCGATCCCAAGGCCCACGTGCTGGACATCGAGGACCAACCCATCCCCGGCCTGTTTGCCGCAGGCGAACTGGTGGGCGGCCTGTACTACTTCAACTACCCGGGCAGCACCGGGCTCATGGCCAATGCCGTATTCGGCCGCCTGGCCGGGCGCTCGGCCGCTGCTTATGTGAAGGGCAGCAAAGCCGCCTGAAGCAACTGAACAGGGGCGGCCCGACCTGCCGCATTGCCCCTGCTTTCGGGTTCCTCACCGAAGGCCGGAGGGCAATCCGACGTTTTAACCCCCTTTGACAAGGGGGCTGGTCGCGGGACGATCTGCATCAGCGATGAAGTTCTTTTTTGACACCAACGTGCTCGTCTACCTGTTCGACTCCGATTCAACGGACAAGCGCAAGCAGGCCTGAACCCTTTTTTAGTCGCATGCCGGAGCGGGCGACATCCTTTTGAGCACCCAGGTGCTGCAGGAGTTCTACGTCGTGGTCACGCGCAAACTCGCGCGCCCCCGGAACCCCTCGGCGGCGGCGGAAGCAGTGACCAATTTCGCGGAATTGCCGATGGTAAACATCGACAGCAAGCTTGTTCTTTCGGCCATTCACCGCAGTCGTGACAGGCAGCTTTCCTTTTGGGACGCCCTGGTCGTGCAGGCGGCGATCGAAGGCAATGCAAACACGCTTTACTCCGAAGACATGCAGCATGGACTGACCATGGATGGACTGAAAATCGTCAATCCATTTCGATAGACGCACAGGCTGCGCAAGACAGAGCCCACGTGTGCGGTATTCAGCCGATTGTGCAGCCCTGCCACCGGAAGTAAAGATGCTGAGGATGTGAGTCGCCTGACTTTCGTCCACCACGAAGCCGCCTGAATCCGGCGCACTCCCCACCCGGGGGACCCCGTTTTTTTGCCATCGACTGGAGCACCCCTCACCTGCCGGCACGTGACCGTGTGTCGCTGCAAGCGGCAGGACCACGTCGCCGAATCAGTTTCGCCTTATAATCCAGAACATAATTCAATACAAAAACAAATAATTCCTAGGAGATGGCTATGAAGGGAATCTGTACCCGGCAGACCGTGGCGGCTGTTTGCAGTGCTGCATTGATCCTGACAGCCGGTTCGCCCGGCATTGTCCGCGCCGCCGATACACCAGCCCCGGCCGGTTTTCCCAGCAAGCCGGTGCGCCTGCTGGTACCCAATGCGCCCGGATCGCCCCTCGACCTGCTGTCCCGCACACTCTCGGGCAAGCTGAGCGAGCCCTGGAAGCAGCCGGTGCTCATCGACAACCGCCCTGCTGCGGTGGGCGTGGTGGCCGCTGAAGTGGTGTCGCGCGCTCCGGCCGACGGACATTCGCTGTTCATGGTTTCGCTTACGCAGTTGCTGGTGTTCCTGGTTCACCAGAAGCACCAGCTGCACACCGAGTTCGCCCCGGTCAGTGCCCTGGGCACCACGCCCTTTGCCATCGTCGTGAATGCCTCGGTGCCCGCGAAGTCCATTGCCGAGTACGTCGCCTTGGCCAAATCCCGGCCCGGGCAGCTCACCTACGCATCCTCGGGCACCTGGGGCTCGACGCATGTCTGCATGGAATTCCTCAACGAACTCGCCGGCATCAATGTGCTGCACGTGCCACACACCACGGCACCAGCGGCCATCAACGCCGTCATCGCTGAGCAGGTGCATTCCTTTTGTCCGGCAGCGCCCTCAGTGGCCGCCATCGCCCAATCAGGCAAGCTCAGGGCGCTGGGGGTGACTTATCGCCAGCCGACCAAGCTGATGCCCGGCATCCCCCCGGTCTCGGACACGCTGCCCGGCTTCGAACTGCTGGGCTGGTACGGCGTGCAGGCCACTGCGGGCACCCCTGCTGCAAGTATCGCCCGTCTGAATGCCGACTTTCAAGTGGCGCTCAGGCAGACCGACGTGCAGGAGCGCCTGCTCGCCCTGGGTGTGGATGCCAAAGGATCGACCCCGGCCGAATACCTGGGTTTCTTGAACCGCGAGACGGAACGCTGGGGCAAGATACTCAAGGACCGCAACGCCAGACCGGAGTGATCTGCCCGCCGGGTGCATCACGGCATCAGGCGGCCGCTGACTGATGCTGCATAATTATTATCGTATTCAAGCATAACTATCTATCAATAAAAGACCAATCGTTATATTGTTATCATAGATAGAAACCATTTCTGAAACGCCGGGCAAGCGGCTTCGGCGCCACCCAGCCCTGCAGAACCGTCGGCCCACCAGCAAGCCCCTCCCTCGATCGTGCTCCATCATCGGGCGCGTGCCTCGCCCGTGTGCACCGCACTGGGTACCGCTGCCGGCCCGAACAGCCAGCCATGCAACAGGCGCCCTGGTGAAAACGCGAAGGCGCCGGCGATCAGGATGCCGCCCACATACAGACTGACCATGCTCGCGCCATGCGCCTTCACCTTGCCATGGCGTGCCGCGATCCAGGCGACCGGTGCGCTGATCAGCGTGAGCACGCTGAAGCTGTGGATGAAACCGAAATGCCCGGCGAAACGCGGCCCGACCTGGGCCGGCATGAACAGCGTGACCAGGCCCGTGACCATCATCAGCAGCAGATAAATGCGTCCCAGCTGCCGGTGCCTGGGCGTGCCCTTGCGCCGCCCCAGCAGATAAGTGCCGATGAGGAAAGCAGGCACCACGGTGGCCAGTTGCAGGTAGGTCATCAGCGACTCCTCCGGGAACGGAACAGGGTATGCACCGACAAACCGAGCAAAATGCATGCCCTGCATGCATCCTGAATTCGGTATGTTCACGCTGCGGTCAGCTGTGGCGGATCCAGAAGGGGACCGGCTAAAGCCACTACACCTTGGGCGTCTGCTTCACCTGCTCCCCCTTCACGCCCTTGTAGATGATGCCCTGCTTGATGTCGATGTTGCAGCGACAGCGCTCGAACTCCTGCTCCAGCAGGCGCCCGACCGGCGGCGGGGCGACCTCGAAGTGGCCGTAATCGTCGTGCCCGTTCACGTGGGAGGCGAGCAGCCTCGCGCCGTTGGTCTGGCGCATGGCGGGCGAAATGTAGCGGATAGCCACGCCGACGCGCCGGCCCGCGGTGCGGTTGGGGCCGGACGCATGGAACAGGTGGCCGTGGTGCAGCGACGCCTGCCCGGCGCGCAGCACCACGTCCACCGCCGCAGACTCGTCCACCATCACGGCCAGTTCCTGTCCGCGTGACAGCAGGTTGTCCCGGGCAAAGGTATCGACATGTTCGACGGCCTTGGTGCGGTGGCTGCCCGGAATGAAACGCATGCAGCCATTCTCCACGGTAGCCGGGGTTAGCGCCACCCAGGCGGTGACTTCGTCCTCGCCATCAAGGCCCCAGTAGTTCAGGTCCTGATGCCAGCTCACGTAGCTTGGCGAACCCGCATCCTTGATGAACAGGCTGGTGCCCCACACCAGCAAGTCCGGGCCAATCAATGGCGACACCGCCTCGATCAGGCGCGGATGGCGAATCAGGCCGTCGAAGGAAGGCAGGAGCCGCGAGGTGTAGGCGCGCAGCATGGACAGGCGCTGGCGGTCGTCGGCCACTTCAGCTTCGGCTGACTGCAGGTCCTGCAGCAGGACGGCGGCCTCGCCCTCATCGAGGATGTCCACGGGCGAAACATAACCGTCAGCTTTGTAGGCACTGGCGAGGACTTGTATTACTTCACCGGCTTGACCCGCTTCACTCATGACTGGCCTCCCTTTCCAGAACCGGCATCAAGATTCCGCTCTTGTTTCTTCACACTGGTCGCTGCCATTCATGCCGACCACTCTGCTGCATGACGCACAACCCAACGCGCAGCCTGCCGCTCAGCCCTGCCTGAACTCCCCCACCCGCGTTGCCAGCCGGCCATCGGCCAGCTTGAGCGGCAGCGTCACCGGCTTGGTGTCGGCGCCGAAGGTCGGGATGTAGGCCGAGTGCTTGC
>CAIPGJ010000387.1 GCA_903864555.1 uncultured Pseudomonadota bacterium
ATCGACGAGCCCAGGCTGGCGCTGGTCGGCGGTGGCAGGGACCGTTCCGCCATCGAGGAAAGTGCCGGCAACCCATGAAGATCGGCAACGAATGAAAAAAGACACGCGTCTGGTGCACAGCGGCCGTGGCGGCGCATGGCAACTGGTCAATCCCCCGGTTTCGCGGGCCTCCACCATCCTGCAGGGCCGGCTCGCCGATTACGAGGCTTCCTGGACGCGGGATCGCTTCGATGGCCTCAGTTACGGCCTGCATGGCACCCACACCGCCTTTGCCCTGGAGGAGGCACTCACCGCGCTGGAGCCGGGCTGCCACCGCGCCATCCTGCTGCCCTCGGGGCTGGCCGCCATCAGCGTGGCGCTGCTTGCCTGCGTCAAGGCCGGCGACCACGTGCTGGTGGCCGATTGCGCCTACGGCCCGACGCGCAAGTTCTGCGACCAGTACCTGAAGCGTCTTGGTGTCAGTACCAGCTATTTCGATCCAGGTGCCGATATAAAGCCGCTGCTGCAGCCGGAGACCCGCGTGGTGTTCTGCGAAGCGCCCGGCTCGCTGACTTTCGAGATGCAGGACATCCCGGCGCTGGCGGCGGCGGCGCATGCGCACGGTGCACTGCTGCTCATGGACAACACCTGGGCCACGCCCTGGTTCTTCGACGCCCTGGGTCATGGTGTGGACATCGCCATCCAGGCGGGCACCAAATACATCGCCGGACATTCCGACGTGATGCTGGGCTGCATCGCCACGCGCGAGGCACTGTGGCGCCCGGTGCGCGATGTGGCTGCTGATTACGGTTACTCGGTCAGCCCGGATGACTGTTACCTGGCCCTGCGCGGACTGCGCAGCCTGGGGGTGCGCCTGCGTGCCCACCAGGCCGGTGCGCTGCGCGTGGCGCAATGGCTGCAAGGGCGCCCGGAGGTGGTGCGCGTGCTGTACCCGGCGCTCGCCAGCGATCCCGGGCATGCCCTGTGGCAGCGCGATTTCACCGGTGCGTGCGGGCTGTTCGGACTGGAACTGCAGCCCGCGGCGCGGCCGGTGCTGGCTGCCTTCGTCGACAGCCTGAAGCTGTTCGGCATCGGCGCAAGCTGGGGGGGCTATGAAAGTCTGATCGTGCCGGCGAAGTACACGCGTGCCGCGACGGCGGCCACCGGGAAATTCAAGGGCCCCTTGCTGCGCCTGCACATCGGCCTGGAGGACCCTGACGATCTCATCGCCGATCTGGAGCAGGGCTTTGCCGCCCTGGCTGCCGCGGGCGCGGCCTAACTGCGGCGCGCCAGCAGTTTGCGCAGGGCCTGCGCCTTGTCTTCACCCAGGCTGCCGCGTTCCACGGCCAGGGGAATGGTGCGCCGCGCCAGTTCGCAGTAGAAGGTCAGCTGTTCTGCATCGACCCGACCCAGATCCTCGACATGCCGTTTCACGGTGCCAACATCGCCGCGCGACACCGGGCCGGGCATGCCGCCGGCCACGCCGGCCTTTTCAATGGAGGCGAGCGTGCCACGCAGCAGCGGCAACAGCGCGCGCACCGCATCGACTTCGGAGACGCCGAAACTCTGCCAGAGGTCGGTCGCCTCGCGCATCAGCACATTGACGAACTGCGAGGCATAGCCGCCGGAGGCGTGGTAGCGCGCGCGGCATCCTGGCGGCAGGCGCATGGCGCGGCAGCCCAGGCTCACCGCCAGGGCATCCAGTCCTGCGGCCAGCGTCGCGTCGGCCGCTTCGATGGCAATGGTGCAACCGGGCAGTGAAGCCAGCGCCGCCTGCGGATCGGTGAACGCCTGCATGGGATGGAAGCCACCGGTGTGTGCGCCGGCCTGTTCGGCGGGTTCCAGCACCGACACTTCGGTGGCGCCGCTGCAATGCACCACGGCCTGCCCGGGACGCCATTTCACTGTGGCGACGATGCCGGCGATGGCATCGTCGGGGGCGCTGATGATCACCAGTTCGGCCATGTCGGCGGCCGACTGCGCGCCCAGCGCAAGGCATCCGGGGATGCATGCTGCCAGCTTCGAGGCGCTGGCTGGTGAGCGGCTGGCCACAGCCACCACGTTGTGGCCGTTTTTCGCCATGGCCAGTCCCAGTCCGGTGGCCAACCTCCCGGCACCGATGAAAGCGGTATCGGCATGCATGTACGTGGTTATTTGCATTCTGCCTCGCAATGTTCGGGGACCTGCCTGCCGACTCTGGTTCGTGGCGCGTGCGCGCAGCCGGCACTCATGCGGCACTCATGCGGAGAGCATCCAGCCTCAAGAGCCTGAATTCTATTGGGGATGGTCCTGCAGCGGGGGGGCGTGGCTCTGAGAATGAGTACTTGGCATGAGCCACTACTCCAGTAGAATGCTGGCACGACGCAGTCACCCGTTGAGTTCCCGCTTGCCTGCATGAGGCGAAGCAGGGCCAAGGCGACTGACTGCGGTGGCAATTCACGTGGTCAGGGGAGGGAACGTGATATGGCGACTTATCGCGTCCGGTTGAAGGCTTGTGCGCTCGCGCTGGCCATTTCGTGTTGTGCAGGCATGGCGTCCACTGCGCTGGCGCAGCAAGCCGAAGTGCAGCAGGCCGAGCAATTGCTCAAGGCCGGCAAGCCGGCCGAAGCCTTCGCGCTGCTCGAACCGCTCGAGGACAAGTACTCGGGCAACCTCCAGTTCGACTACACCCTGGGCGTCAGCGCCCTGGACAGCGGCAAGGCCGACCGCGCCACGCTCGCCTTCGAGCGGGTGCTGGCCGTCAACCCGAACTTCGCCGGTGCGCGTCTGGACATGGCGCGGGCCTACTTCCAGCTGGGCGATGCCGAACGCGCCAAGACCGAGTTCCTGGCCGTCAAGGAACTCAATCCGCCGGGCGACGCGGCCGTCGTGATCGCCCGCTACCTCGATGCCATCGACCAGATCGAGCGCGCCAAGAAGCGCACCCTGCGCGCCTATGTCGAAATGACCATCGGCCATGACAACAACGTCAACAACTCCGGCACGCAAAGCCAGATCAACGTGCCGGCGCTGGGCGGGCTGCCGTTCACGCTGAGCCCGTCCAACCTGAAGCGCAGCGACTCCTTCCAGTCTTTCGGCGCCGGTGCCGATTTCAACTACCAGATCCGGCCCGACCTGGGCATCTACGCTGGTGGGGACGCACGCAAGCGCACCAACAACCACGAAGACACCTTCGACAACGGCAGCCTGGACCTGCGCGCCGGCATGTCCTTCGGCGAGGCGGCCAACCAGGTGCGCCTGGGCGCCAATGGCGGGCGCTACAGCCTCGACGAAAACCTCAGCCGCCGCGCCGAGGGCGCGTCGGCCGAATGGCGCTACACCATCAACCCGGCCAACCAGGTGAGCGCATTCAGCCAGTATTCACGCAATCGCTTCACCTCGCTGGCCACCGCGGTGAACAGTTTCAACGCCAGTACCTCCGGCCTTGGCTACCTCAGGGTGTTGAACGACGGCAAGGCAGCACTGTTTGCCGCCTACTTCTTCGGCAAGGAGCGTGACCCGCTGGGACGCGCCGACGGCGCCAAGGACTTCTACGGCTTTCGTGTTGGTGGCCAGTTGATGCTGCGCGAGACGGTCGACCTGTTCGGCGTGCTGAGCAGCCAGATCGGCGACTACGACAAGCAGAATGCCGCTTTCCTCGCCAAGCGCCATGACGAGCAGAACGACCTGGTGGTGGGGGCCAACTGGCGCTTCGCCAAGGACTGGACGCTCAAGCCGCAGGTGCTGCATTCGCGCAACACGTCCAGCATCGTCATCTACCGTTACGAGCGCACCGAAGTTTCACTGACGGTGCGTCGCGACTTCAACTGAACGGCCCGATCGTGACACTGGCATCGGGACAATCAAGGGGCGGCCAACCCGCTCTGTGTACTTGTACTCTCAGGCACCGATAGGAGGCGCCATGCAATTTCCTTCCGCTTTTCCGCGTCTGATCATCTCCATGCTGATGGGCATGGCGCTTTGTTCCCAGGCTGCGCTGGCTCAGATCGGCACCGTGCAGTTCAGCATGGGTGACGTGCGCATCCTGCGCACCGGCGGCATCACCATGCCGGCGCCCAAGGGCACCCAGGTCAATGAAGGCGACATCATCACGGTGGGGGCCACCTCATCGGCACAGCTGAAAATGGTGGATGGCGGCGTGCTCGCCCTGAGGCCTGAAACGCAGATGAAGTTCGATCAGTACAAGTGGAGCGGCCGCGAGGACGGCACGGAGCGCGGCCTGCTGTCGCTGGTGCGCGGCGGATTCCGCACCATCACCGGCGCCATCGGCCGCCTGAACAAGGCCAATCTGCGCGTCACCACGCCGACGGCCACCGTGGGCATACGCGGCACCGACCACGAGGTGCTGTACGTGCCGGCCGGAAGCGGGGCTCCCATCGCGGAAATCCCGCTGCCACTGCTGCTGGCTGTCCTGCCGGAGCTGTTCCCGGTACAGAGCATGTCGGACGTGATCGACCAGCCGGTGCTGCTTGCCCAGGCCGGCCCGCCGGGCGGCGGCGCAGCGTCCTCGTTCGTACCGCCCGGCACCTATGACAAGGTGAACGTCGGCGCCGCCACCATCACCTCCCAGGGCGTGACCGTGGTGGTGCAACCCAACCAGGTCGGCTTTGCCCCGCCGCAGGCCCCGCCAAGACTCCTGCCGGCGATGCCGCCGTTCCTGCGCGCCACGCCGCCGGTCCGCCAGGCCGGTGCCGCACCGGCCGGTGGCTCTTCCGGCAGCGCTGGCTCCGGTGGCTCCGGTGCCTCGGGTGGTTCCGGTGGCTCGGGTGGCTCGGGAACGACCAGCACCGCCAACGCCGGCGGCGGCGATTCCGGCACCACGGCAACCGGTGGTTCCACCACCACGACGAGCAGCTCTGACAGTTCGCCCGTGCGCGCCACGTCCACGGTGGACAGCACCAGTCAGATCGCTTCCGCTTCATCGACCGCGGTGCAGTCTTCCAACACCACGCCGGTGGGTAACACAACGGTGGTTTCACCCACCTCGACCACGACGACCGGTACAGGCGGGGGCACGTCATCGGGGGGCACCACCACGACCACGACCAGCGCGGTGCCCGTGGTCCTCACCAGCAGCAGCGGGACGACCGCCAACCTGACCACCCAGACCACGTCGAACGCCTCAGGCACCCCCACATCGATCAACCAGGGTTCCCAGACCGCGACGCAGGCCGCCGCGGCCGCCACGGCCGCCGCGACGGCGGCGAGCAGCCTGTCCACCCTGGTCACAAACAGCGGCGTACTGGCCAGCCAGGCGCTGGGCACGCCAGCTTCGGTCACAGCCGCCCAGAACGCCTTCACCGCTGCCAGCGCGCTCACGATCAATTCGGCCGGGCTGTCCAGCAGCGTGGCTTCGGCAGCCAGCACGGCCACCGCGGCGGCTGCCACGCAAAGCGCTGCTGCCAGCGTGTATGCCGCCAATGGCAGTTTTGCCGATCCGGCCATCGCCACCCCGGCACTCACGGCCATGAATGCGGCCAACGCCCTGGTGCAGTCCAACAACACACTGGTGACCGGTGTTACCAGCACGGTGAGCACGGAGCAGGCCACTTTCACCAGCCGGATTTCCTCCGGCAACACTGTCAACACCAGCATCACCACCACGCTGGCCAGCCTCAGCACTGCGGCCAACACCCTGTCCACGCTCGGCCTGCCACCTTCCTCGACCGCCTCCGGTCTGCTGGCCACGGCGCAGAATGCCGTCACTGCCGCCCAGGCTGCTGCAGCCCAGGCACTGAGCGCCCAGAATGCCGGCGATCAGACGCATGCCGATATCTACCTCCAGATGGCCCAGCAGCAGCAGACCATTGCGCAGAATGCGCTGGCCGGCGCCACTGCGATCATCTCCGGCGTGGCAGCGGCGAACTCGGCGGTGGCCCTGGCCGGCACCGTATCCGATACCTCCAGCAGCGGGACACTGTACGGCCACGCCAACGGCGCCACCGCGGCAGTGACCAACGCCAATGCCGCCATCGCGCAGACCAATGCCGCCACCACCACGCCGGCACCGACGCCGGCCAATATCGTGCAGACCCAGGCCGGCATCGTCAGTGCCCAGGCGCCGCGCGCGCAGTACAGCAATCCCGCCTGGGCCAATCCGCCGGCGAGCACGCCGCGCGGCATGAGCTTTGTCAGCGGCGGCCGGCCGGTCACCGGTGGCATCGAGAGTGTGGTGTTCGACCAGCAGAAC
>CAIPGJ010000388.1 GCA_903864555.1 uncultured Pseudomonadota bacterium
CTATCGCGACCACACCGGCAAGTCCACCTTCGCCGTGGAGGCCCACGTCACCCACCAGAACGAGGTCGGCGTGGACGAGGAGGTGATGGTGAAAACGCAGCTGCTCGGCCATGACGCCAAGCGCATGCACTACTTCCATATCATGACGCGGACCAGCGACGGCCTCAAGCTGGCGACGCTGGAACAACTGTCGCTGCACGTGAACCTCGCCACGCGGCGTGTGGAGGCGATGCCGGATGTTTCGCAGGCGCTGCTGGCGCGCATGATGCGCACGCACGCGAAGCTGCCGCAGCCGGCCGAGCGGGGCCGTGTCATTGCCATGCCGGCGAGGCCGAAGGCGGTTTGAGGCACCATCAGTGCCCTCCTGAATTTCACCATAATATGATCAAATTCATGACCAACACTTGATGGTCATTAGCTATAAACAATAAATGTGATCAGCGACATCCATTCCGATTGAAGCAGGTTCAAGCATCGGCCTGCTTCGCCTCCGGCCACATTGACAGCTTCGCGCGGCGGCTGATATGGTCCGACCAATTTTTGGCTGCCCTGCCATGGTCCGCAGAGACTGAAGGCGGCGATCAAAGCACACCAGGGACCGGTCTGCCCGGCCCCGACCACAAAGGAGAAGCAACATGGCCCTGCGCCCGCGCCTGAAGAAATCGATACAACCCTCGGCCCGCACCCTTGGCGCAACAGCCACCCTGCTTGGCCTGCTTGCACTGCCGGCGCTGGCCCAGGCACAGGCCTATCCCAACCGGCCTATCAAGATGATCTGTCCCTTCACCGCCGGCGGCAGCATCGACAAGCTGGCACGCCTGGTCAGCCGGAAGATGGAAGACGGCCTCAACCAGCCGGTGCTGGTGGAAAACCGCGGCGGGGCTGGCGGCGTGATCGGCACCAAGGCCATGATCGACTCCAAGCCCGATGGCTACACCATCGCCATCCTGTCGCCGGGATCCACCTCCATCCCCGCGGCACTCGATCCCAAGCTCCCCTACAACATCGAAAAAGACATGACCTACATCGTGGCCCTGGCGAGCTACGTCGGTGCGGCGCTGGTGGCCCCGGACTTTCAGCCCCGCACGGTGAAGGAACTGGTCGACTACGTGAAGAAGAACCCGGGCAAGGTGACTTTCGGCAGCGCCGGCGTCGGCTCCAGCGTGCACATGATGGGCGAACTGTTCGCCCATGCCGCCGGAATCAAGATGACGCACATCCCCTTCAAGGGCGGTGGCAACGGCATCACCGACTTGCTGGGCGGCCATGTATCCATGGTGATGAGCAGCCTGGCCGCGGCCGGCCCGCTGATCAATTCGGGCAAGCTGCGCGCCCTGGTCGCCTTCGACAAGCAGCGCTATCCCACCTTCCCACAGGTACCGGCCGTCACGGAAGACCTGCCGCAATTCGACCCGCCGGTCATCTGGTACGGCCTGGCCGGCCCGGCCGGCCTGCCGCAGCCCATCACTGAACTGCTCAACCGCGAAGCACAGAAGGCCATGGCCACGCCGGATCTGCAGAAGGAAATCGTCGCCGGCGCCTACAAGGTCATCGGCGGCAGCCCACGTGATTACCAGGAACTGATGCGCCGGGACATCAAGTCCATGGGTGACATCGTCAAGTCGGCGGGGATCAAGCTGGAGTAGCGTCGGGAGCAGGCAATTGCCTGACAAACGCCTGCGTACCTAGATGGTCGGTGCTTGGATTCGCCCTGCGGGCGAGTTCCTTTCTTGCTTCGCCAAGAAAGGAACCAAAGAAGGCGACCCCGGGCACTCCGCCCCCAAGGCTGCGCCTTGGGGGTGCC
>CAIPGJ010000389.1 GCA_903864555.1 uncultured Pseudomonadota bacterium
GAGGCCGGCTAGATGATCTTCAGACTCGGCCGCCAGGCCGAGCGGGGGGATTTTGGCCAGCCGGACGGATGCCCGACTTCGTCAGATCATGACGCGAGTCCCCGCCTGCGCCGGAATTGCAACCTTGAGTTTTTGTGCTCAGCGGATTACCCGTGCACCTCATTCAAAGTGCTTGAGCAGGCAAGACAGGCCGGACGGACCATGAAAAGCGGAAAGGGTGGTTTGCAATTCCGCCTTTCGTTTGCTTGGCTTGGCTCACGCCTGCCCTGTTCCAGGGTGTTCATCTGCACCGATAATATGATCATTTTCGTACGGCACATATGACCATAATTGAACAATTCGATTAAATGTGATCAAACATTACCTCGCCGTGAGGTCATCCCATGTCCCTGGCATGCGGATCGCCTGCCAGCCCTGCCTGCCAAGGTCCCGGACACCTGATCGGCCTTCCATGCGCCGGGGGCCGCGCACGGGGTACCGCTTCTTCCTGTGGCAAACTCGCGGGCCGGAACGCTGAAAGTCGCCGGAACCGCACACGGGAGCAACCCGGAGCACACTGGAGGAAAGCATGAGTGATTCATCGCAGCCGCCGCTGCTGGAACATGCCACACGCGACCTGGCGAAATTCGCCGCCGGACTGCGCTACGAAGACATCCCCGCCGAGGCCATCGCGCGCATCAAGTCGAGCATCATCGACAGCCTGGGCTGTTGCCTGTTCGGCGCCACGCTGCCCTGGACGCAGAAGGTGGCGGCCATGGCCATGGCCGAAGGTGCGAAGCAGGAGGCCTCGCTCATGGGCATGGGCAAGAAGTCTTCGGTGGCGCTGGCCTGCCTGGTGAACAGCACCTCCGGTCATGCCTTCGAGATGGACGACATCCACAAGGAGTCCATCGTGCACGCCGGATCGCTGGCGACGCCGGTGGCCTTTGCCCTGGCCGAGAGCCGTGGCCTGTCCGGGCGCGACATCCTCACCGCCATGGTGGCGGGCTATGAAGTGGGCACGCGCGTGGGCAATGCCGCAACCATGAGCCTGTTCTTCCGCGGCTTTCATCCGCAGGGCACTTCGGGGGCCTTTGTGGCGGCCGGCACGGCGGGCCGTGCGCTGGGCCTGGATGCCGGTCAGTTCCAGCACGCGCTGGGCATCACCGGCTCGCAGGCCGGCGGCCTGATGGCGGCCCAGGAAGGCGCCATGGTGAAGCGCTTCCACAGCGGCCGCGCGGCGCAAAGCGGTGTGTACGCCGCAATGCTGGCCAAGGACGGCTTCACCGGCATCCTCGATGTGCTGGAGGCGCCCTACGGCGGTTATCTCAGCAGCTATTCGGACAAGCCCAATGCCGCGCGCATCACCGATGGCCTGGGCTTCACCTGGGAGACGCTCAATGTTGGCTACAAGCCGCATGCCAGTGTCACCAGCATCCACACCGCCCTGGACGGTTTTGGCGAATTGCTGAAGGAAAACGGGCTGAGCATCGACGACGTTGAGAAACTGGAAGTGGGCCTGAGCAAAATGACTCATGTGCACTGCGCCTGGGAGTACAAGGCGCAGGGTGTCACCGCGGCGCAGATGAACCTGTTCTACGGGCTGGCGGTGATCGGCATCGACGGCGTGGCCTTCACCGACCAGTACCGCGAGGACCGCCTGCGCGATCCGCGCATCCTCGATTTCATTCCCCGCGTAGTGGCCACGGTGGACGCCGAGATCGAAGGCAAGGGCCCGGCGGCGCGGCATGCCGCCCGCCTGAAGCTGACCACGCGCGACGGCCGCAGCTTCGGCAAGTTCATCATGAACCGCCGCGGCAGCCCGGAGAATCCGCTGTCGCCGCAGGACATCGAGCACAAGTTCCGCCATGTGGTGCGCTCCTGCATCCCCGATGCACGGGCGGATCGCATCATCGAACTGGTGTACGCACTGGAGACGTTGGACAACCCGGCGGAACTGCTGGCGGCTGCGGCCGCGCCGCTCAAGGCCTGATCGGGGGCGCCTGCGGTTTTACAAGGGGGTCAACCGCGCCGCAGCTACGTTTCCCCGTTCTGGCGTGGCGCACCGGGGACAGGATCACACGCTGGCGCAGCCCGCCGGTCCCAGCGTCCAGAGTCCGTCAGCGCTTGCGCGCGGCGTCGTCTCCGAGCAGGAAGCCCAGTTGGCTGGCGGCCTTGCGCAGGTGCTGCAGGTGCCGGGTGACGGCAGCCGGCGTGAAGCGCGGGATCGGCCCGGACACGGCCACCGAGGCGATCAGGGTGTGGTTCACGCCGAACACCGGGCAGGCAATGCTGGCCACCTGCGGGTCGCGCTCGCCGGCCACCACGTGGTAGCCGGCGAGCCGGATCTTGTCGTAGAGCGGGCCGGGTTCGTCGGAGAAGGCGAGCAGCACCTTGCCCACGGCACCCAGCTGGATCGGGAAGATTTCGCCGATACGCACGTGGTGGCGCAGCGCCTGCGGGCCTTCCGCGCGCGCCACGCAGATGCGCGAGTTTTCCTCACGGATGTAGAAGGCGGCGCTCTCGCCGGTCTTCTGCGACAGCTCGCGCAGCACCGGCTCGACATGCGCCTCGCGGTCGAAACTCGCTTGATAGCGTGCGCCCAGCCGGCCCGCCGCCGGCCCCAGGCGCCACGCGCCTTCGGGGGCTTGCACCAGATAACGCGAGGCCGCCATGGTGCGGGCAATGCGCAGGGTGGTGGTCTTGTGCAGCTTGGTCCGGCGTGCCAGCTCGCCCAGGGTGAGGAAGGCTTCGTTGGGCTGAAAGGCGTCCAAGAGCGATAGAGCACGGCTCACCGAAGTGACGCCTGTGGCGCTGGAGCGGGTGGGATCTGTCTTCTTCACAGGTTTCATTCTACGCAACAGAGTTGCGCAATGCACCCCTTACCACGTATTTTTTGTCAGCTCACCAGCACCGGTGGGCGTGGCGGCAGGCGCCTTGAGGCATACTCGCACTCCGGTTGATACCGGCATGCACCTGTCTGGTGCGGAAGCCCGGATGGCGCAGCGCAGCGGCATGAAAAGGCGGTTGTTTTCAGGGGGAGGGCTGGCCAGGGTCACGCCCCATCAGGAAGCGGCCGGAGACCCTAGATCAGCACGACAGACCAACCAGCGGCGCGGGCGCCGCGGCAGAAACGAGGAAACCCATGTTCAGCAGAATTCTCGGGGTGCGGTGATGGCACTGCCCCTGTCCGGAGTACGCGTGCTTGACCTGACCAATGTGATTGCCGGCCCGCTGGCCTCGTATCAACTGGTCATGCTGGGCGCCGAGGTGATCAAGATCGAGGTGCCCGGGCGCGGTGATCTGGCCCGCAAGATGGGCTCCGATCCGAAAATGGGCCAGGCCAATCTGGGCGCATCCTTTTGCGCCAAC
>CAIPGJ010000390.1 GCA_903864555.1 uncultured Pseudomonadota bacterium
ACCCTGAATGAAATGCATGAGACCGAAAACACCGATTTCTCCGCCGGCCGCCGGCAGTTCCTGAAAGCCTCGGCCGCCGTCGGCGGGGGGCTGGCCGTGGCCTTCCATGTGCCGGTGCTGGCGCAGGGCACGGCCGCAGCCCCCGAGCAGGTCAACCTGTGGGTGCTGGTGGGCAGCGACGACAGCGTGGTGATCCGCTATGCGCGCTCGGAAATGGGCCAGGGCAGTTTCACTTCGGCACCGATGCTGGTGGCCGAGGAACTGGGCTGCGACTGGAGCAAGGTGCGCGTGGAGTACGTGTCGGCCAATGCCAATGCGCGTTCCAAGCGCGCCTGGGGCGCCATGAACGCCTCGGGCAGCCAGACCATCCGCTCCTCCCAGCTGTACCTGCGTACCGGCGGCGCCACCGCTCGCGAGATGCTGGTGGCGGCTGCGGCGCAGCAGTGGAACGTGCCTGCCGCCGAGTGCACGGTGGCCAACAGCGTGATCACGCATGCGGCCAGCGGCCGCAGCACCAGCTTCGGCAAGGTGGCCGATGCCGCGGCGAAGCTGCCGGTGCCCAAGGACGTCAAGCTGAAGGACCCCAAGGACTGGACGCTGATTGGCAAGTCCATGCCGCGTTTCGACATTCCGGCCACGGTACGCGGCAAGCAGCGCTATGGCATCGACACGCAATTGCCCGGCATGGTGTACGCCGTGGTGGCGCAGTGCCCGGTGTTCGGCGGCACGGTGAAGTCCATCGACGCCTCGAAGATCGACCAGCGCCGCGGCATCCTCAAGGTGCAGAACCATGGCAGCTTCGTCGCCGTGGTGGCTGACAACTGGTGGCGCGCGAAGGAGGCGCTCAAGTTGCTGCCCATCGAATGGGACGAGGGCGCCAACGGCAAGGTCAGCAGTGCCAGCATCATGGAGATGTTCCGCGGCGGCCTGGCGGCCACCGACCTGCCGGTGGCGAAGAACGTCGGCAATGTCGAACAGGGCTTTGCGGCGGCGGCCAAGGTGCTGGAGGCCGAGTACTTCACACCCTACCTCAACCACGCCACCCTGGAACCCATGGGTTGCACGGTGCTGATCAAGGACGGGCGCATGGACGTGTGGGTGTCCACGCAGAATGCCGAGGCCTCGCTGGCTGCCGCCGCCGAGGCGGGTGGCATTCCGATCGAGAACGTCGAAGTGCATCGGGTGCAGGCGGGCGGCGGTTTCGGCCGGCGCGGTACCCAGGACTACACGCGCCAGGCGGCGACCATCGCCAAGGGCATGCCCGGCGTGCCGGTGAAGATGCTGTGGACGCGCGAGGAGGACATGCAGCATGGCTTCTATCGTCCCGCCAGCCTGGTGAAGATCAAGGCCGGCCTGGATGCGCAGGGTAATCCGCTGGCCTGGTCGGCGCGCATCGCGGCGCCGTCCATCATCGGCACCCTCAACCGCCTGCCGCTACCCAACGGCATCGACCCGCAGGCGGTGGTGGGCTTTGCCGACCAGCCCTATGACATTCCCAACGTGAAGGTCGATTACGCCCAGCGCAATGGCCATGTGCCGGTGGGCTTCTGGCGCACTGTGGGGCATTCGCAGAACCCCTATGTGCGCGAGTGCTTCATGGACGAGATGGCGCTGGCCGCAGGCAAGGATCCGTACCAGTACCGCCGCGCCCTGCTCAAGGGCAAGCCGCGTGACCTTGGCGTGCTCGATGCCGTGGCCAAGGCGGCCGGCTGGGACAAGCCCGCACCCAAGGGCGTGTTCCGCGGCATTGCCGAGACCGAC
>CAIPGJ010000391.1 GCA_903864555.1 uncultured Pseudomonadota bacterium
CAAAGCGATTCGGGATAGTTTGGGCATGAAGACAGGGGATCGCATGAGTTTTACGCTGATGCCGGACTCGACGGTAGTCATGCGCGTCAAGAGCAAGAGTGTCACCGAGCTTGCCGGCATGCCAATGCCCTCAAGCGGGTCAATGAGCATCACGGATCAAGCGAAAGGCCTTTCATCCAAAGACGGCCTGACTACGCCGGAATCAACCGGGGATGACTTGGTGGCCGGTGGACCTGGTCCAGCTGGGGACGGCAATTCGCATGAGGTCGCCAGTGGCAAGTCGGCAGTCTCCGAAACAATGGAGCAAGCGGCACCCCTCATTCCCTCTGCGTATGCCGGCCTGACCTCCTGGGACATCACCAACGCGCTGCTGGAATTCCATCTGGGCAAACCGGGGTCCTCCAGCGTTGACGATGCCGGCATCGACGATGCCGGCGGCTACGGCATGGGGAAGGGGATGGCTTTTGGCGCCATGCTGGCAGGGGATCTGTCTCTGGATATTTCGCGTTCCATACCGGCGCTGCAGCGATTCGATGGCCTTCAGGAAGGCTTCGCAAGCCTGGGACGCATGTGATCCGTCGCGCGGGATTTGCCAAAGCCCCCGCCATGGCCGAACTGTGCCTGCTGATCGACACCACCTGCAAGCAATGGGTGTCTGTCACCATGCCGTCACGATTGGACAGGGTGATTTTTTCCAGTGAGCTTCCTCGGTCTGACCAGGGCGAAGCGCAGATGCCGTGGTGCATTGACAGCAACGGGCATTTCCTTTAAATCCTTACTACTGTAGTTTTGGTAAGGAATACAGGAGTAGCCAATGACCACCGATGCAACGCTGACCAGTAAGGGTCAAACGACGATACCCAAAGCGATTCGGGATAGTTTGGGCATGAAGACAGGGGATCGCATGAGTTTTACGCTGATGCCGGACTCGACGGTAGTCATGCGCGTCAAGAGCAAGAGCGTCACCGAGCTTGCCGGCATGCTGCATAAGAAGGGGCGCAAGCCTGTTTCCATTGAGCAGATGTCCCGCTGATGCTGGGTATTGATACCAATGTCCTCATCCGTTTTCTCGTGCGCGATGACGAGGCGCAGTATGAGAAAGCACGCAAGCTGATTCGCCGTGAGGTCGTGGCGGGGCGGCGTGTGTTTGTCAGCCATTTGGTAGTGCTGGAAGCGGAGTGGGTGCTGCGTAGTCGTTACGCCCTGCAGAAGGCGGAGATCATGGGCGTCTTCTCCGGGTTGCTCGACGCTACCGATGTCCAGTTCGAGGACGAACCCTCACTCGAGGAGGCGCTGTTTGTCTGGAAGGATCACTCGGCTGGATTTGCAGATTGCCTGATTGCTGCCCAGAACCGGCGTTTGGGGTGTAGCGCGACGGCAACTTTTGATTCCAAAGCAGCAAAGCTTCCAGGATTCATGAGTGCGTGAGGGGCTCTTTTACGACCAGGGACTGCGCCTCTCGTTACCGCCGGCCTTTGAGGCGACACGATCGCGCCGCACACCGTACTCACGACCAACGTCAGTGATCAACACGACTGAAATAAGCAGGTTTGGCTGATTCAGAGCTGCTTCCCGGGAAATCGGAGATCCATGAAAAAGAGGCCCGCAGGCCCCTTTTCCTTTGCCGCTGATGCCTGAAGCTCAGGCTGCCTTCGCCGCCAGCGCCGCGCCGCGTCCGGCGATGCGGCCGAACACTGAACCTGACACCAGGCCGGTGCCGCTGCCGTAGTTGAAGTAGAACAGGCCGCCCACCATTTCGCCTGCGCAGTACAGGCCGGGGATCTTGTTCAGGTGCACGTTCAGCACATTGCCCGTCTCGCGGTCGATGCGCAGGCCGCCGAAGGTGAAGGTGATGCCGCAGGTGGTGGCGTAGGCGTCAAAGGGCGCGGTGTCCAGTTTCTGCGCCCAGTTGCTCTTGGGCGGCTCGATGC
>CAIPGJ010000392.1 GCA_903864555.1 uncultured Pseudomonadota bacterium
CCCGGGCAAGGAGTACCTGGACCGGATCTCGAAGAAGGTAATCGCTCCGGTCACCACGGCGCAGATCTACTGGGGCGCCGTGCCTTTTGTCTGCATACAGGTGATCATGGTGGCGCTCATCATCGCCTTCCCGGACCTGGTATCGGGCGGCATCAGCAAGAAGCAGGACATCAACACCGACCAGATCACCATCGAGGTACCCATGGACCAGGCGCCGGAAGGCGGGGAAGAGCAGACCGGCCAGGATGCCGGCTCACCGCCCAATGCGGGATCGTCGCCTGACACTCAGCCTGGCTCAGGCGGTGGCGATGACGCAATCAGCAAGGCGCTGGAAGCCGGCAGTGCCGCGCCGGGCAAGGATGCCGGCCGGGCCGCTGGAACGGACAAATACGCGCCTCGCTGAAACCGCGTCCGCCGGCGACAGACATGAAAAACCCCGCCGCAGCGGGGTTTTTCACGGGCACCGCGCCTGACCTGCAGGCGCCGGTGCCGCATCGGCCTGCTGGTCAGCCTACTTCTTGGCTTCGCCAGCCTTGGCAGCCGGCGCTGCGCTCTTTGCCGGCGCCGCCTTGCCGGCCGGTGCGCGCTGCATCGCACGCTGGTTGCGGATCATGAAGTTGTCGAAGCGGTTTTCCGCGACCTGGAACCACTGGATCTGGTCACTGCGGAACGCCTTCCACGCGTCATAGATCTTCTTGAACTTGGCGTTCTTGGAAGCGATTTCCTCGTAGGTCTCCTGGGTGGCCTTGAAGCAGGCGTCCAGCACCGAATCGGGGAAAGGCCGCAACTGCACGCCATTGGCGATCAGCTTTTTCAGCGCCACCGGATTGTTGGCGTCGTACTTGGCCAGCATGTCCACATTGGCTTCATGGCAGGCCGCCTCCAGGATGGCCTGGTATTCCTTGGGCAGCGCCTCCCAGGCCTTGATGTTGACGAACAGGTCCAGTTCGGGACCGCCCTCCCACCAGCCGGGGTAGTAGTAGAACTTGGCGACCTTGTAGAAGCCGAGCTTCTCGTCGTCGTAAGGCCCGACCCACTCGGCAGCGTCGATGGTGCCTTTTTCGAGCGCCGGGTAGATGTCACCGCCGGCAATCTGCTGCGGCACCACACCCAGCTTCTGCAGGGGCAGGCCGCCGGTGCCGCCGATGCGCATCTTCAATCCCTTCAGGTCGGCGACCGAGCGGATCTCCTTGCGATACCAGCCGCCCATCTGCACACCGGTATTGCCGGCGGGAAAATTGATGATGTTGTACTCGCGCAGGAATTCGCGCATCAGCTGCAGGCCGCCGCCGTGGTACATCCAGGCGTTCTGCTGGCGCGCATTCAGGCCGAAGGGCAGCGCACAGGCCAGCGCAAAGGTGGGATCCTTGCCGAAGAAATAATAGGGTGCGGTGTGGGCGCACTCGACCGTGCCGTTCTGCACCGCCGAATCCACCGACAGGGCCGGCACGATTTCGCCCCCGGCGAATACCCGGATCTGGAACTTGCCGCCGGTGGCTGCGGCCACGCGCTTGGATATGGTCTCAGCCCCGCCGAAGATCGTATCCAGGCTCTTGGGGAAGCTCGAAGCCAGCCGCCAGTTGACAGTGGGTGCAGAAACAGTCTGGGCAATCACCGGAGCGGCTGCGGCGCTGGCAGCAAGCCCGGCACCGGCCTTCTTCAGAAATGAGCGTCTTTCCATTTAACCCTCCTCAGGGACAGTTCTTGTCATGGGATGAACAGCGGGACTATTGTAGGACTGATCAGGCCGGACACGTAATTTCACGCGACGGGCAGTGTTATGGCGAGGTGGTGAAAAGGCCATCCGAAAGGTATCCAGGCATTGGCCCAAGAGTGACTGGGGTACGGAAAGGCAGCGGGAGAAAATCCCCCCGCGCGACTGCGTCGCGTCGGCCCCCTTTGACAAGGGTGCATCCTCGTGTCCCCGGAAATCGGTGAAGAACCTTTGACCAGGGGGTTTACACCGCCTTGCCCGCCAGCAGTTGCACGCGCCGACGCCCCTCCATGCCTCTGCTATTCTGCGGCCTCCCGCTGCCGAAGGCGATTGCCGAGGACGCCGCATCGAGCGTCCCGGGTGAAGTTCACACAAAGGAGAGAGACATGCTCGACAGGGTGGATCGTGTGCAGGTCGCGGTGCGTGACCGGGTCAAGGCGGCGGCCAGCTACTGCAGCCTGCTGGGTGCGGAAGTGGCACGGGAGTCGGTCAGCGCGCATCTGGGTGCGAAGCGCACCGTGCTGTCCGTGGGCGAGAGCG
>CAIPGJ010000393.1 GCA_903864555.1 uncultured Pseudomonadota bacterium
CGGCATCGGCCACCAGCGGATTGATGTCGAGTTCATGGACCTCGGGAAACTCGCAGGCCAGTTCCGAGACACGCACCAGCACCGAGGCAAGCGCATCCAGATCGGCTGCCGGCATGCCGCGGAAATTGCCCAGCAGTTTCGCCACGCGCGTTCCGGCGATCATGTCCGCGGCCAGTGTGGCGTTGAGCGGCGGCAGCGCCACGCTGCGATCACGCAGCAGTTCGACTGCAGTGCCCCCGGCGCCAAAGGTGATGGCGGGACCGAACACCGGGTCACGCAGCAGGCCGATCATCAGTTCACGGCCCTGTGGCCGGACCACCATGGGCTCGACCATGACGCCATCCAGGCGCGCCTGCGGTCGGCGCTGCCGGACTTCATCGAGCATGGCGCGGAAAGCCGGCTCGACCTCAGCCGGGCTGGCCAGGTTGAGTCGCACCCCGCCGACATCGCTCTTGTGGGTGATGTCGGCCGAGACAATCTTCAGTGCTACCGGGCAGGCCATGTCGGCGGCAAGCTTCACCGCATCGGCCGCGGTTGCAGCAAAGCGGCCGCGTGCCATGGGGATGTGGAAGGCCGCCAGGAGATCCTTGGACGCCTCCGCCCCGAGCACGCTTTCTCCCCGTGCCAGTGCCGCCGAGACGATGGCCCTGGCTGCCGCGATGTCGGGTCGTTGCGCATGGGCCAGCGGCCCGGGCACCTGCAACATGGCCTGCTGGTTCTGGTGCCAGGCCGCCAGGTGCGAAAACACCTCGACGGCCGGATCGGGGGTGCGGAACACCGGGATGCCCGCCGCACGCAGGATATCGCGCCCGCCGGTGACGCTTTGCTCGCCCATCCAGCAGGCGACAATGGGCTTGGGATTCGCCTGCCGTGCCTCGATCACGGCATGGGCCACCGCCCCGGCGTCAGTCATGGCCTGCGGGGTAAGGATGACCAGAAGGCCGTCCACGCCGGGATCGTCCAGGCAGGCGGCTACCGCAGCGCGATAGCGCTCGCTGCCGGCATCGCCAATGAGGTCGAGCGGATTGCCCTGTGACCAGTTGGCGGGCAGCTCCGGGCGCAACCGCTCCAGCGTGATGGCGGACAGTGCCGCCAGCGGCAGGCCCAGATCGGCGGCCCGGTCCGCGGCCATCACGCCCGGCCCGCCGCCATTGGTGATTACCGCCAGCCGGTTGCCGCGCGGGCGCACATGCTCGGACAAGGCCTGGGCGGCAGCCACCAGCTGGCCGATGCTGCCCACCCGCACGGCGCCGGTGCGCCTCACCGCCGCATCGAAGACATCGTCGGCGCCGACGATGGCGCCGGTATGGGAAACCGCGGCACGCGTGCCGTCCGGATGACGGCCCACCTTCATGAGGATCACCGGCTTCAGGCGCGCCGCCGCCCGCAGGCTGCCGATGAAGCGACGCGCATCACGCACACCCTCGACATAGAGCAGGATGTGTTCGGTGCAATGGTCGACGGCCAGGAAGTCGATCAGCTCGCCAAAATCGATGTCCACCGAACCGCCCAGCGACACGATGCTGGAAAAGCCCACATCGTTGCAGGCTGCCCAGTCCATCATCGCCGTGCACACGGCGCCGGACTGCGAGATCAATCCCAGGCTTCCGGGCCGGGCATGTCCCCGGGCAAAGGTCGCGTTCAGGCCGCCGCGGGGACGGGCCAGTCCCAGGCAATTGGGTCCCAGCATGCGCACGCCGGCCTTGCGCGCACTTTCGTGCACCAGCCGCTCGAGTTGCCGGCCCGCCTCGCCGGTCTCGCCGAAACCCGCAGTGATGACCACGGCCGCCCGGATTCCCCTGCGACCGCAGGACTCGAGGATGCGCGGTATGCCCGGTGCGGGCGTGGCGATGACGGCAAGGTCCACCGCCTGAGGCAAATCACCCACGGAGGCGAAGCAGGGAATGCCCTTGACCGCCCGATACTTCGGATTGACGCAATAGATCGGCCCGGAGAAGCCGGCCTCCAGCATGTTGGCCACCAGCACTTCGCCGATCTTGCCACTCGACTCGGTGGCGCCAATGATGGCCACCGAGGCGGGCTCGAACAGGCGGGCGAGATAGTGCCGACCATAGTCGGGGGCATGCAGGAATCTCACGGCAACGACCCCGGCGTGCCACTCAGGGGGCCGCAGCCATCCCACCTGCTCCCTGGCGGGGCCTGCCTGCGGGCACCCTGCGCTGGATCAACCGACGCGACTAGCGGAATACAAGGACCGGTATCTTGGAGTGCGTGAGTACCTGATGGGTCACGCTGCCCAGCACGATGCCGGCGATGCCGCGGCGGCCATGCGAAGCCATGAAGATGACATCGCACTTTTTCTTGCGCGCCGTCTCGATGATGCCCTCCCAGGGCACGAACTGCTTGCCGATGACCGCGTCACAGGCAATGCCCTTGGCCGAGGCCTGCTTGACGGCGGCATCAAGATTGGTCTGGGCGGTCTTGCGCATTGCGCGATCCATGCTTTCGATGGTTTCGGCAGGCACGGAAAACCCGTCGGCGCCGTACAGCATGGCGCTGTTCTCGATCGCCTGGTAGAAGGTGATTCTGGCGTTGAGGCCGGAGGCGAACTTGACGGCCGCCTTCACGGCCTTGTTGCCGAGCCGGGATCCATCAGTCGGCACAAGTATGTGTTCAAACATGGCTCTCTCCTGTTGTTCTGGTTGCCGTATCGGTTTTGCAGATTAGCATTGTCCGGAATGGTGCGCTTTGGGGCACCCGGGCGGGCGGCCCTCGGCTGGCAGCGTGCAGCGGTTCACTTCATACGGTGAACGCTGGAGCAGGCCGGTGAGCGCGCTGCAGCAGGCGCCGACCAGCCAGAAAAACAGGAACCCGATGGAGTAGGCGCCGTGACGGCTGATGTCGATGCCGGCGATCACCATGTTCTCCGGGTCCAGCACCGAGAACACCAGACCCACTGCGGGGATGGCCACCACAAAGGCGGGCCACAGTACCCACATCAGGCGTTCCTTCATGTGCGCCCCTCTTCCCTGGGCCTGAGCGTGACCGAGGCCATGGGCTCATGCCATTCGCCAGTGACGCGCCACGGACCGCCTGGCTCCTCCAGTTGCAGCAGATAAGGGCCGCGTGCGATGTCGACCCTGGCCTCGTAGGTGCCCGGTCCGGTGCGCGATAGCAACACGGTGCGGTCCAGTCCGGCGCGGGTCGGGTGCGCCATCACCAGCCGCAGTTGCGCCGGTTGGTCTCCGGAACCTGCCAGGAGGACCCGTACCGCGTCGCGCGAAGGCGAGAACTGCACATTGGCGCTGATGCCCAGGGC
>CAIPGJ010000394.1 GCA_903864555.1 uncultured Pseudomonadota bacterium
AATCGCGACAGGCGCATCACCCCGCCCATCAGCGGCCAGATGCCCAGCATCACCTCGGGCAGGGCCATGCGCGTGCCGGGCTGGTCCACGGCGATGCGGTAACGGCAGGCCAGCGCCAGTTCCAGCCCGCCACCCATGCAGAAGCCGTCGATCAGGGCGATGGTGGGAAAGGGCAGCGACTCGATGCGCTTGAACGGCTCCCAGCCGCGCCGGATCATGGTAAAGGCATCCTCGCGCGTGCGCACCTCGCGGAACTCCTCGATGTCCGCCCCGGCGATGAAGCCGTTGGCCTTGCCTGAGCGGATGATGAGCGCGCGCGGCACCAGCGCGGAGATCTCGTCCAGCATGCGGTCGAGTTCCTCCAGCACTTCGCCAGAGAGCGTGTTGGTGGAGGCGTCCGCGCGGTCGAGGCTCAGCCAGACGAGCTTGTCGTCGTCCTTCTCGATGCGCCAGTGTTTGAAGAGGTTCATGTGGGCTTGTGCCTGTGGGGTGCCTGGGGTGCTTGAGGGGGGATTGCTGCGTGGGCGGGAAAGATTGTTGGGGCACTGATGTGCTTGAAGGGATGTGCCTGGTTCTTCGCGTGCCGGCGAGGCCATCCAAAATGGATTCCCGCCTGCGCGGGAATGACGGTAAGTGGGTTGGTGGTGTGGTTGCAGGAGTGGAGCTGGGTTGGGGCGCGCCGGAGAGGTGATTCAAATTGGATTCCCGCCTGCGCGGGAATGACGACCGGTGGTTTGAATACGTGCCCGCAGGAACGATGCCGGGCGAGGGGGCAGACGTAGGCGCGATGCCGGCCCACAGTCTGTGCGGCCCTTGAAGATGTGCGTGCATCGAGTGGATCAAGTACGACCGGACAAACCAAGCCGTCATTCCCGCGCAGGCGGGAATCCATTTTCCAGAGATCACTGACATCCCAGGCTAACCGATTACAGCAGCCCATCGTACAAATCCTTCCACGCGACATTGGTCTCTTCTATCAGCCGGATTTTCCACAGGCGATTCCACTTCTTGATCTGCTTCTCGCGAGTGATTGCGGCATTCATGTCGGCATGCAATTCAAACCATACCAGCCGGTGCACCCCGTGCTTGCGGGTAAAGCCTTCAGCCTGGTCATGCTTGTGCTCCCACACCCGCTTGATCACGTCCGACGTCACCCCGACATAAAGCGTGCCTCGTATCCCGCTCGCCAGCACATACACACAAGGCCGCTTCTCCAATTCACCGGATCCCGACGCAATTCCGCCCATGGCAGCCGCGATGCTGTGATGTCACGGTCACACGCATGCCCACCTACAGCGTCTCCACCAGCATCGCCCCGCCCAGTCCGCCGCCGATACAGATGGATGCCATGCCGCGCCGGCCGGGTTTTCCTTTACCCATGCGTTTCAACACATGCAGCAGGTGCAGCACGATGCGCGTGCCCGAGGCACCCACCGGATGGCCCAGGGCGATGGCGCCGCCGTCGATGTTGAGCTTGTCCCTATCGAGCCGGCCCAGGGCCCCGGGCAGGCCCAGTTCGCTGCGGCAGTAGTCGTCGCTTTCCCAGGCGGCCAGGCAGCCGAGCACCTGCGCGGCGAAGGCTTCATTGATTTCCCAGGCGTCCAGGTCGTTCAGGCCCAGGCCGTGTTTCTTCAGCAGCGGGGTGGCCGCGTGAACCGGGCCGAGGCCCATTTCGGCCGGGTCCAGGCCGGCCCAGTGGCTGTCGATGATGCGGCCGATGGGTTTGAGGCCATGGCGCTCGACGGCGTCTTCGTCGGCGAGCACCAGCCACACCCCGCCATCGGTGATCTGCGAGGAGTTGCCGGCGGTGACCTTGCCGTATTTGCGGTCGAAGAAGGGGCGCAGCTTCGCCAGGTTCTGCACGGTGGAGTCCTCGCGCACGCCGTCGTCGGACTTGTAGGCGTTGCCGCGGCTGTCGAAGACCGGCGTGATCTCCGCCGGCAGGCCGTCGTGGGGGGCATCCAGCCAGCCGTTCTGCTGCGAGCGCAGCACGCGCTGGTGGCTACGCGCGGCGTACTCGTCCATCTGCGCGCGGGTGATGCCGAAGCGGTGGGCCAGGTTCTCGGCGGTCTGGCCCATGAGCAGGCCGCACCCCGGGTCGGTGAGGCCGCGCATGATGCCGATGACTGGGTTGTACATCGCGGCCAGCGGCAGGCGCGCGAAGGCGGCGGCACGTTGGCCCAGGCTGCGCGCTGCAGCCAGCTTCGAGAACCACAGCGTCATCTCTTCGTTGTAGATGAGCGGCGTGCGCGACAGTGCGTCCACGCCGCCGGCCAGCACCAGCGAGGCGCGCCCGGACTGGATGTTGGCCATGGCCGAGTCGAGGGACTGCATGCCCGAGGCGCAGTTGCGCATCACC
>CAIPGJ010000395.1 GCA_903864555.1 uncultured Pseudomonadota bacterium
CCGGTGAAGGCGGTGCGGATGAGGGCGGGGACGAAGACTGAGCGTATTGGACTGAATTTATTGTTGGTCCATTTCATCTGGCGACCGCAAGGCGGGTGTTAAACTTTTTTCCGCCTCGCCGCTTTGGATGCTTGCCGTGATGTTGCTCACCTTCCCCCGTAATGCCTGCTGCCAAGCCGCCTGCGCGATTATTGTCTTGCCTGCTTCCGGAGTCCTCGCATGAGCGCTGACGGTGCCATAGATGAACTGCGCTCGGCTTACCTTTATCGTGTCATCGCCGACTGCGAAAAGGGCACGGTGCGCGAAGGCCTGTTCCGGGAACTGGCGGAATCGGCAGAGACCCAGGCCCGCATCTGGGCAAGGCATTCGAACAAGCCATTGCCGCATTACTCGCCGGAACTACGCACCCGCCTGGTGGCGAGGCTGGTCACCCGGTTTGGCCCGCGTGCAACGCGTGGTGTGCTGGCCGCCATGAAAGTGCGCGGGCTTTCCATCTACACCCACCCCATGCCGGGACATCGCGGGCCGGCCGTGGGCGAGCGCATGGAGTCACGCCACGAGGGTGTCGGTTCCGGTGGCAATCTGCGTGCCGCCGTGTTCGGTGTCAGTGATGGCCTCATTTCCAACGCATCCCTGATCCTGGGGGTGGCGGGCGCCAGCGCCAGCAATAGCTACATCCTGTTATCCGGCCTGGCCGGGCTGCTGGCCGGCGCCTTTTCCATGGCCGCCGGCGAATGGGTGTCGGTTCGCTCCCAGCGTGAGATGTATGAGCACCAGATCGGCCTGGAGCGGGACGAACTCGAGGCGTATCCGGAGGAGGAGGCTGAGGAACTGGCGCTGATTTATGTCGCCCGTGGCATGGACAAACAGGCTGCCCGTGAACTCGCCAGGCAGCAGATTGCCGATCCGGAGCGCGCCCTGGACACCCTGGCTCGCGAGGAACTGGGGCTGAATCCCCAGGAACTCGGCTCGCCCTGGGGGGCTGCGACCGCCTCATTCATCGCCTTTGCCTTTGGTGCAGTGCTGCCAGTGATTCCCTTCATTTTTCTGGAGGGCAAGGTGGCGCTCGGTACCTCGCTGGCCGTCACGGCGGTAGCGCTGCTGGGCGTTGGTGCCATGATCAGCCTGTTTACCGGGCGCAGCGCCATTCGCACCGGTATTCGCATGCTGCTGATCGGCGGTGCTGCCGGTGCCGCCACCTTCCTCATCGGTCACGTGATAGGGGTGGGACTGGCTTGAGCGGTTTTCATTGCAGGCTTTCGCGGGTCAGATTGCGAAAATCGCTGGCCGTAAGTCGCAATGCGGGGACCGGTGGAACCCTGGGCCGTGAACGACAGGACAACGAATGCGTCGTGCCCTTGTCGAGCGACTGGATGGGGCGGGAAAAGGGTCCCTGACCATCCGGCATGCCTTGTTTTGCATGCCCGCTCCAGAAAGGGTACTCCCGTGCGACGAATGGCAAGCTTCCTGCCGGCGGTCCTGCCGCTGATGCTGGTCGAAGGCTGCGATCAGCTGAAACCCGCAACCCCATCAAGGAGGTGCTTGCGGCGCCTGCCGGGTTCGAAGGGCGGGAGATCCGCCTCAAGGGCAGGGTCAAGCAAATCACCAGTGTAGTGGTCATGCAATTTCAGGCGCTGTTACTTTCCGTCCGGACCGGCTGGCGCCGTTCCGGTTTGCCTTCAGAGGGGTTTGCACGAACCGGTAAATCAGGGGAAAATGCAAATCTTTCAGATATTTGCAGGCGACCCAGGTCGGCCTGACCGCATTCATGACCTCCGCAGAAATACGCCAGCAATACCTTCAGTACTTCGCATCCAAGGGCCATACCATCGTGGCCTCCAGTCCCCTGGTGCCCGGCAACGACCCGACGCTGTTGTTCACCAATTCGGGCATGGTGCAGTTCAAGGAAGTGTTTCTGGGGCAGGAACAGCGCCCCTACACCCGTGCAACCACGGCCCAGCGCTGCGTGCGCGCCGGGGGCAAGCACAATGACCTGGACAACGTCGGCTACACGGCACGGCATCACACGTTTTTCGAGATGCTGGGCAATTTTTCGTTTGGGGACTATTTCAAGCGCGATGCCATCCAGTACGCTTGGGAACTGCTGACCGGTGTCTACAAACTGCCCAAGGACAAGCTGTGGGTCACCGTCTACCAGACCGATGACGAGGCTTATGACATCTGGGCCACGCAGGTCGGGGTGCCCAAGGAGCGCATCGTTCGCATCGGTGACAAGCCCGGCGGCGGTTCCGACAATTTCTGGCAGATGGCCGATACCGGTCCCTGCGGCCCGTGCTCTGAAATCTTCTACGACCATGGTCCCGAAGTGGCCGGCGGCCCGCCCGGTTCACCGGATGCCGACGGTGATCGATACATCGAGATCTGGAATCTCGTGTTCATGCAGTTCGACCGTGACGAGCAGGGCAAACTCGCGCCCTTGCCCAAGCCCTGCGTCGATACCGGCATGGGCCTCGAACGCGTCGCTGCGGTGCTGCAGCATGTCCACTCCAATTACGAGATCGACCTGTTCCAGGACCTGATCCGCGCGGCGGCGCGCGAGACCGGCGCGGCCGACCTGGCCAACCCGTCATTGCGCGTGATCGCCGACCATATCCGCGCCACCTCCTTCCTGATCGTCGATGGCGTCATCCCCGCCAATGACGGGCGTGGCTATGTCCTGCGCCGCATCATCCGCCGGGCGCTGCGCCATGGACACAAGCTTGGCCAGACCCAGGCCTTCTTCCACAGGCTGGTGGCGGATCTGGTCAGGGTCATGGGCGAGGCTTACCCCGAACTGACCAAGGCGCAGGAGCGCGTCGCGGCCACCTTGAAGGCCGAGGAAGAGCGCTTTGCGGAAACGCTGGAGCACGGGATGAAGCTGCTGGAAGTTGCGCTGGCGCGCAAGGACAGCGTGATTGACGGGGAGACCGTGTTCACCCTGTATGACACCTACGGATTTCCGGTGGATCTGACCGCCGACGTGGCACGCGAGCGTGGCAAGACCGTGGACATCGACGGCTACGAAAAGGCCATGGAAGACCAGCGCAGCAAGGCACGCGCTGCGTCCCGGTTCCAGGCTGCAGCCTCCGTAGCCTATGAGGGCGTGAAGACCGAGTTCCATGGGTATGACGGCCTGGAAGTGGCTGATGCCACCATCACTGCCCTGTATCGCGATGGCGCTCCAGTGACGTCCCTGGCGCCCGGCGAGGCCGGCATCGTGGTGCTGGATCGCACGCCCTTTTACGCCGAGTCCGGCGGTCAGGCAGGCGACGCAGGCGAGCTTGCCGCCGACGGGGCCGTTTTCATGGTTGAAGACACACAGAAAATACGCGGTGATGTCTTCGGGCACCATGGCCGGCTGAAGGGCGGCAACCTGGTTGTGGGCACGAAAGTGCAGGCCAGGGTGGATACTGGCCGCCGCCACAGCACCACACGCAATCACTCGGCCACCCACCTCATGCACAAGGCCTTGCGCGAAGTGCTGGGCGGCCATGTGCAGCAGAAAGGTTCATTGGTCGACGCGGAGAAGACACGTTTTGACTTCTCCCATGGCGCCCCGATAAGCGCCGAGGACATCCGCAAGGTCGAAGGCATCGTCAACCGCGAGATCCTCGCCAATGTTGGCACCTCGGCCCGCGTCATGAAGTTCGACGAAGCGGCCACGGTCGGTGCCGTGGCCCTGTTCGGCGAAAAGTACGGCGACGAAGTGAGGGTGCTCGACATTGGATCTTCGCGCGAACTGTGTGGCGGCACCCATGTGCTGCGCACCGGTGACATCGGCCTGTTCAAGATCGTGGCCGAATCCGGTGTGGCGGCCGGCGTGCGTCGCGTCGAGGCGGTGACCGGTGAAGGCGCGCTCCTCTGGGTGCAGTCACGCGAAACCGAACTGGCGAAAGCGGCGGCCACCTTGCGTGCCCAGCCTTTTGAACTGACGCAGCGCATCACCCAGGTGCTGGACAACGTCAAGTCGCTGGAAAAGGAACTGGCACGCCTGAAATCGAAAATGGCCTCGTCCCAGGGGGATGACCTGGCCAGTCAGGCAGCCGATGTCCGCGGTGTGAAGGTGCTGGCGGCAGCGCTGGAAGGTGCCGACGTCAAGACCCTGCGCGAAACGCTGGACAAACTCAAGGCCACGCTGAAATCCGCCGCCATCGTGCTGGCCACGTGTGAAGCCGGCAAGGTGAGCCTGATCGCCGGAGTGACGGCTGACCTGACCGCCACCATCAAGGCCGGGGAGCTGGTGAATTTCGTCGCCCAGCAGGTCGGCGGCAAGGGTGGCGGTCGCCCCGACATGGCCCAGGCCGGTGGCACCGAGCCGGACAAGTTGCCGGCTGCGCTGGCTTCGGTGAACGCCTGGGTTGAACAGCGCCGTCCGGCATAGTCCTGCCCCGGCCTGGCCTCTGAGAGGATGAAGACATGGAGATGCACATGAAAAGCCTGGTACTGATGGTTTCACTGATGCTGTCTGTGGGTGGTGCTTGGGCCCAGGAGCAGGCCATCGAGGCGGTGACGGCAAATGGCGAGAAGGTGCGTCTGTTCGGCAATGGCCGCTGGGAGTTCGCCAATGAACAAAAGGCCGTGGTACAGCGCCAGGCCGTGGAAGCCGACCTCGCCCGTGAGCGCTCCAGCCAGGGCGGCTTCTTCGGCATGGGACGACGCCTTTACGAGGGTGACAAGGATTACAACCGCGGCACGCTCAATCCCAAAATGCGCTGATCGTCAGGAGGATTGATCACAATCTTCCTGTTTCCATTTCGAAGACGGGGATACCCTCCGTAATCTGATAATAACGACACGCCAGGTGGCCGGGCCTCCCGTTGTTGGTCCTGGAGGTCTGCCAGGCTCAGAAACCGATGCGCTGCCGCCGTGGCGCACGGTTCTCGGTGATCTCCGAGGCCTGCATTGCCTCCCGGCCCGCCAGCTTGGCG
>CAIPGJ010000396.1 GCA_903864555.1 uncultured Pseudomonadota bacterium
GTCTTGCGTTGAACATGTTGCCTCCCGGACAGGTTGCACAGACAAGGTCATACGGACTTCAGCAAGACCGTACCCTCAGCAAGACCATACCTTCAGCAAAACATGTGCCAATGACGGCAGGGGTCAATCGGCAGTATCCGGGGCTCCTGGTGCACCCGGATTGGGCAACCGGGCCTCACTGGCACCAAGTCAATGCAAGGCCGATCCGGGATGTCTGGCGCCTTGCATCCCGCCTACAACATGAAAGTGAGATTGCCCTGGGGCATTTCGCGGTTGATCAGCAGGATTTTCTTCAACCGTATCCGGAGGCCCCCTTCGGCGCGGACCAGCAGGTACTCCACTCTGGCCACGGCCACGCTGATCTCGCCCAGTCCGATCTGGGTGTAATCGCCGGTTCTGGTTTCATAAATGACCTGGCTGGAATGCACCCGTGTTGCACCCTGCTCATCCACACCAAGCACTTCCACGTTGGAGACCAGATGGACGGTCCGCGACCGTGGATTCTGCGCCGGGAAAGGCAAATGCTCCAGGTGATAGACCCGCTCCTCCCGGCGTGCTGCATCGTCGTAGATCAGGGAAGCGGTGCGCTTCGCCGGTTGGGTCTCGTCTATGGGTATCCAGTACAACCCCTCGGGCGTGTACAGCGCCAGCCATTCGCGCAATTGCATGGCATCGAGCAGGCGCGCCTCCCGATACAGCAGTTCCTCCGCCTCGGCCCGTGTAATTGTCCTGTTCATGTCGCTCATCGCCTGCACCTGTCCAGTGTCGATACTGCCGTCATCTCAGCGCCCATCCATGAGCCGGCGCCACTGGCGCCAGAAGGCCCGATGCACGGTTTCGCTGGAAGGCAGACCCTCCACTTCACCCGAGTCCAGGCGCTTCTCAGCCTCCATGCCCCGCTCCATGATGAGCCAGGCATCGTCGGATGCACTCAGCCCCTGCTGGTTGATCGCAAACACCTCCACATCATCCACGGCGCCGTAGCCGGCCGGACCGTAGAAGCGCTCGTGGCTGCGCAGCATGCCCTCGTTGAAATCCGCCGGCGCCCCGTCCAGCGAATAGGGATAGATGGTGACTTCGGTCATGGCCGGGCCGATGGGGCGCCAGATGCGGATCTGGTTGTGGATCATGCCGAAGGTCGGGAATAGGCAGCCCGCTCCCATGCCCAGCACCCAGCGAAGTTCCTCATCGCCGTAGCGGTCGCGCAAGGCGCTGAAATGGTCCTTGTAGGCTCCGGTGAAGAAGTCGTCATAGCCGACCACCGGCTTCTGGTTGATGCCATGGCCATGCACACCGCCCGTGACATTGCCCTGGTTGCGAAACTTGCTCATCTCCGCCGCCGAGCCACCCTTGTGCACGCCGAAATCCCCGGTGGTGTCGCCGTACTTCGCCTGCAACTGCACGAAGGAGCGGTGCGTGTACATGAAGTGGTAGCCGTCGATGATGTTTTCCGACTGGAACTTCCAGTTTCCCTTGTACACGCCGACGAAGGGGCGGCCCTGCACGGTGATCCTGCCCTCCGGCGCCTGCGCCAGCTTGCGATCGATCAACTGCCGGGCGGCGGGCCCGAGGTA
>CAIPGJ010000397.1 GCA_903864555.1 uncultured Pseudomonadota bacterium
AGTTTCCGTAAGGGCGATCGGCTGCCATGGCCAGACGATCCGCCACCAACCCGAACTGGGCTACACGATACAACTCAACCAGCCTGCCGTACTTGCAGAACGCACGGGCATTACGGTGGTTGCAGACTTTCGCAGCCGGGATATTGCCGCGGGAGGCCAGGGAGCCCCCCTCGTTCCGGCCTTTCACGAAGCCGTCTTCCGCTCGGCAAACGCTTCCAGGGTCGTGGTCAACATTGGCGGGATAGCCAATGTGACCAGCCTGCCATGTAGCCAGTCGGGCCATCAGAAAGTATCGGGATTCGACACAGGACCGGGAAATATGCTGATGGATGCCTGGGTGAAATCCCAAACTGGCGAAGCCTATGACCGAAATGGAACCATGGCCGCTTCGGGGAAAGTGATCACTGACCTTCTGTCAGGAATGCTGGCCGACCCGTACTTCTGCCTGCCTCCTCCAAAGAGCACGGGGCGTGACCATTTCAATGCCGATTGGCTGAAACGGCTGGGGGTGAGCAGCCACCCACCGGAAGACATTCAAGCCACTCTTGCTGAACTCACCGCCAGCACCATCGCCACAGCGGTGGGCCAGTGGTGCCTGCAGCCCGAAGCAATCTATGTATGTGGTGGCGGTGTCCACAACGGACACTTGATGAGGCGGTTGCAGGCCTTGCTGGCGCCAGCGCCAGTCACAACCACGTTGGAACTGGGTGTCGAACCCGACTGGGTGGAAGCCATGGCCTTCGCATGGCTTGCCAGGCAATGCATCCAGGGCAAGCCCGCCAATGTTCCTGAAGTAACCGGTGCAGCAGGCCCCCGCATACTCGGGGCCATCCATCCCGCCTGAGAAATAAAAAGGGGCCGAAGCCTCTTTCTTCCTGCGACCAGGGTCTCTCAGACGGAGAACGAGGATCCACACCCGCACGTGCTGGTGGCATTGGGATTCTTGATGACGAATTGCGCGCCTTCTAGACCTTCCGAATAATCGATCTCTGCGCCGGTAAGGTACTGGAAGCTCATGGCATCAATGAGCAATTGCACACCGTTCTTTTCCATCACCGTATCGTCTTCATTCTGGGTTTCATCAAAAGTGAACCCGTACTGAAATCCCGAGCAACCGCCACCGCTGACGAAAACACGCAGTTTCAATTCGGTGTTGCCCTCTTCATCTATCAACTGCTTCACCTTGTTGGCAGCGTTCTCGGTGAATACCAGCTGAATCGGCAAGTCTGTAACGGCATTCATGTTTTTCTCCAGTGGTGATGCTTTTCAGCATTATCCGGCCGCGGTTCTACCAGGGTCAACCCGGATGTCAGCAGGGTTTTTGGGTTCCGGGCCGCTGTGCATTAGGGTAATTTTTCCGGATTAGGTTCCCGTCTATCAGGACTTGCTGGCGGCAATCTTCAGTTCTACGGGCTTGGCAGATTCGCTGGAACGGTGCACCAGTCGCCCCTCCACCACAGCACCCAGTTGCATCTCCAGGGTGTTGTAATGAACGTCGCCATTCACCCGTGATTGTGCCTGGAGCTCGAGAAACTCGGCGGCATGGACCGGTCCGTTAATGGCCCCATTGACCACCAGGTGCGATACCCGTATCTCACCATCGATCCTGGCCTTTTCGCTGACCACCAAAGTGGAGGCCTTCTCATCGGCAGCAGTCACATTCCCGACGATCTCGCCATCAACGCGCAAGCCCCCTGCAAAAGTGACATTGCCTTCGATACGGGTACCTACACCGATCAGACTGTCGATGCGGCTCTGGGGCTTGTTGGACTGTTTGCGGAACATCCGTCACCTCCTGGAATATCATCGATTACGGCAGATTGGCGCTTTGCGCGGCGCGTGCCTCGCCTACGCCGTTCTCAAAAACCTTGACATGGATACTGCGCATCCGTGCAGAAGGCGGCAGACGAAAAGTGCCCTCGACCCGGTGGAAAAACCGGAAATTCAGTAACTGGAAACCGGTATCCGACAAACCTTCTCCAGTCAGGGGGATCATAGCATTCCGTCCCTTTTCCTGGACTTCTCCCAGCAGTTGTATGCGCCCCTGGAAGGACTGATCCCGCCGCCCACCCTGCATGACGAGCAGACGATATCGATACTCCCCTGTTTGCTGTCCCTGCTGAACAGTAAAACGGTGTATGGACAGCCTTTCGCCCCGTTGGCCATTCGGAATCAGTCCCTCGAAAAAGGCCAGATCCTCCTTGAGCCGGACATTTTCGAGTTCAAACTGTTTGAGTTGCGCCACGAGCTGCACCTGGGCACTCTGCTCCATACGCAGCTTCGCATCGGCTGCATCAGTGAGGCTGCGCAATGCCGCATTTTCCGCTTTCAGTCGTTCTGCAGACGCACGCAACTGAGCCAGTTCATCCTGCACCTGGCTGCTGTCAAAACCCGCAAAGCGACGGCCAGCGTCGTACATCCAGGCGGCAATCACCAGCGTCAGGCCACCGACAAGGGTCATGAACAACCAGCGCCAATACCAGGCCAGTTGGGTCCTTACTGTCATGCGGGGCGCGGAAATACCGAAGCGCCGCTTGAAATTCCTGATCAGGCCTTGCATGGCCCAAACCCGCTAGGGAACAACCGGCACGTGGTCCAGCCCGGCCGCTTCCGGGAGGCCGAACATGACATTCATGTTCTGCACAGCCTGCCCTGCTGCACCCTTCACGAGATTGTCAATGACCGACAGCACAACCAGGGTATCGCCCACTTTGGGCTTTTCGTCAGGCCGGTGCACGGCTATGCGACAAAGGTTGGCTGCCCGCACAGAGCGTGTGTCCGGCTGACTGCCTGAGGGCATCACGTCTACAAACGGCTCACCACGATAACGCTCCTCGAACAGGCTCTGGAAATCAGCCTCTTTCGTGATGCGCGCATACAGGGTCGCGTAGATGCCACGGATCATGGGTGTAAGGTGCGGGGTGAATATGAGCCCCACGGGACGCTTTGCCGCCCGGGCAAGGCCCTGCCGTATCTCGGGCCAGTGCCTGTGCCCTTTCAAGCCGTAGGCGGAAAAATTATCGGAGGCTTCGGAAAAGAGTGTGTGGACTTCAGCCTTACGGCCCGCCCCGCTCACTCCCGATTTGGCATCGGCGATGAGGTGGTCCACATCAACTACACCTGCTTCCACAAGCGGGAGCAAGCCCAGTTGCACAGCCGTCGGATAGCAACCGGGATTGGCAACAATGCGTGCCTTCCTGATCTGGTCCCTGTTGGCTTCCGGCAGCCCGTACACGGCTTCTGCCACCAGGTGTGGGGAGGCATGGTGCGCCTTGTACCACTGCTCCCATTCAGCGATATCCTGCAGTCGGAAGTCAGCAGACAGGTCGATAACCCGAACGCCGGCATCCACCAGATCGGCGGCCTGCGACATGGCCACGGCATTGGGCGTCGCAAAAAACACGACATCACAGCCATTGAGTAGGGATTTCGCCGGGTCAGAAAAGGCGAGGTCTACACGCCCTCGGAGGCTCGGAAAAATCAGGCTGACCGGAATGCCGGCCTCCTGCCTGGATGTCACGGCCACCAGTTCAGCATTCGGATGCTGGCACAAGATACGCAGGAGTTCGACCCCGGTGTAGCCGGTTCCACCAACAATTCCGATCTTGATTTTCCTGCTCATGGTCGAGTACTCCCTGTATTAATGGATCCGGCTGCACGGAATCCCCAGAGACAAAAAAGCCGCCTCGGAAGGCGGCTTTTTCGGGACTGCTTGCTTAACGCTTGGAGAACTGCTTGCGCCGGCGCGCCTTGTGGAATCCAACCTTCTTTCGCTCGACTTCGCGCGCATCGCGAGTAACGAGCCCGGCCTTGCTCAACAAACTCTTGAGCGACGGGTCGAACTCGATGAGCGCACGGGTGAGACCATGTCTGACCGCACCGGCCTGACCGAATTCACCGCCGCCATTGACATTGACCATGACGTCGAACGCTGCCAGCTTGTCGACCAGCACCAATGGCTGGCGTACCACCATGCGGCCAGTCTCACGACCGAAATAACGATCAACAGGCTTGTCGTTGACAACAAAATCTCCGTTGCCCGGACGAATGAAAACACGGGCCACCGCGCTCTTGCGACGACCGGTGCCGTAGTGATACTTGCCTATCATGCCTTGACCTCCAGAACCTTGGGCTGCTGCGCCTCGTGGGGATGTTCTTCCTGCGCATAGACTTTCAACTTGCGAAACATCGCGTAGCCGAGGGGACCTTTTGGCAACATACCCTTTACGGCAAGTTCCAGTGCCCGCGTCGGAAAGCGATCCTGCATCTTCGAGAAAGTGGTTTCAGTGATGCCACCCGGATAACCGCTATGACGGTAGTACTTCTTGGTGTCTGCTTTGCGGCCCGTGACACGCAGCTTGGCTGCGTTCAGAACCACGATGTAATCACCCGTATCAACGTGCGGGGTGAATTCGGGCTTGTGCTTGCCCCTGAGTCTGCGAGCAAGCTCGGCTGCGAGGCGACCGAGGACCTTGTCGGAGGCATCAACGACGAACCAGTCACGCTTTACTTCGTGCGGCTTGGCGGAGAAGGTTTTCATGGGATTCCTGCTGGACGCTGTTGCTAGCGAAAGGGCGTGATTTTATTGATGAAGTCAGTTACTGTCAAACTTTCTTGACTTGCAGGGCTGGGCATACTGCTAGTCCAGCCGCCATGAGGGGGCACACGGGGCAAAAAAAACGCAACCCAGAGGTTGCGCTGAATCCACCAAAGGAGGAGGGTGGAGGAGATATCAGACTGAATCGGCGACTGATCAGCCAGAAGCAGTCAACGATTCAATGATACCTCAGCCATGCTGCGACGCAAGATTTCCCGTGCGGGCAAACGTGACAAATTACTCATAGCCGGCACAAAAGACCAGGATCACGGGGCCTTAGGATTCAGACTTAAAAAACAAATCAACATTTTTCTTATATTGCATTGCAACATCGATAAGGTAAAGCATGGAATGCACAGTGAAATGGATAGACGGCGGCATGAGTTTTGTTGCTGAAACAGGCTCGGGCCACACCTTGGTGATGGACGGTGCACCCGAGGCCGGCGGACGCAACCTTGCTCCCCGCCCCATGGAAACGGTACTCGCTGGCGCAGGCGGCTGCACGGCGTTTGACGTCGTGGTCATCCTAAAGAAGAGCGGGCAAGCTGTGTCCGGGTGTGAAGTCAAACTGGCGGCTCAGCGGGCGGACACTGATCCGAAGGTCTTTACCTCGATCCACATGCACTTCGTCGTCGGTGGCAGGAACCTGAAGCCATCCCTGGTGGAGAGTGCGCTGAAGCTGTCCCACAACAAGTACTGCTCGGCCTCGGCGATGCTGGGGAAAACCGCAGCGATCACCTATGACTATGAAATCGTCGAACAGCAGGCGTAATCAGAGGCGGTAAGCCACCGTTGTCATCACCTTGGAAGCAAGGGTCATGGCATGCCTTACCGGCGCGGGCAGAGGCATGCCACCCAGCCTCCTTGCCATATCCGCATGGCCGGCCTCTTCGACGGCCATTGCTTCGACAATGACCCTGGTCCGGACATCCTCGGGCGACAACCTGGCCAGATGCCCATTCAGATGCTGCTCCACCTGGCGCTCGGTTTCTGCAAGGAAGCCGAGACTGACACGATCCCCCAGCTTGCCTGCCACGACGCCGATGGCAAAAGAGCCTGCATACCATAGGGGATTCAGAACGCTGGTAACGCCACCCAGCGCCACAACCCGGTCACGCGTCCAGGCCATGTGATCGAGTTCTTCTTCTGCCGCCTGCTCCAGCTTCGCCTTCAGGGCTTGATCGCCTGAGGCCAGCGCCTGGCCCTGATAGAGGGCTTGTGCACAGACTTCCCCTGCATGATTCACGCGCATCAGGGCAGCCGCTTCCCGTCGCTGTTCCTGGCTGAGTTCAGACGTCTCAGCCATGTGTGCGGCAGGCGATGGCCGCTTTGCGTCGACCACCCCGGCCATGACGCGCAGGCTGTGATCGAATCGGGTAATTAATTGGTCAAGACCGGACAGAAACATGAGCATCGGCGCATAGGACAGAGTCGGTAGCTTAACAGAGCAAAAAAAACGGGCGCCTTGCGGCGCCCGTTTGATTGTCCCGGAAGCTTGCGCTCCGGTTCCACAACGCGATCTTAGAAGGTGTGGTTCAGGGACACGGCGATCAGGTTCATGTCTTCGCCGGAACCCATCGACGCGCCACCAGCGCCATAGCCGTTGCCGGTCATGGAGGTGATGTCATAGCCCGAAGCTGCAGCGTTCTTCACCTTCACCCAGCTGATGCCAGCGTTGGTGCGGTTGGAGAAGCTGTAGTTGTAGGCCAG
>CAIPGJ010000398.1 GCA_903864555.1 uncultured Pseudomonadota bacterium
CTGCCCGTATTCAGGCGTAACTCGCCACCAGCAGACTGCCCGCGGCGACGCTGGTCAGGATGAAGCGCAAGGGTAGCAACCAGGCTGGAGCGCCATAGGCGCGCGCGAATGCGCGGTCGGTGGCCAGGCAGAGCAGCAACGCGCCGGCCTCGATGCGCAAGGTGGTCCAGACGGGAAACTGCAGTGCCAGCCAGCCGATGAGTGCCGGCATGACGCTCCAGCCATAACGCAGCCAGGCCTCGCCGGCACGCAGTTCGCTGTGCATGGCATAACCCCAATGCAAAGCGCCGATGAAGGACAGGATCACGGCGGCGTACTGCGCCAGCGTCATGATCCACCACGCGTACAGCGGGTTTTCCGTCCCGGCCACAATGGCGGTGATGCCGAGGAAAGGGAAGAGGCCCGCCAGTCCCAGCAACAGCGCCGGGGTGGGGGCGCTGCGCAGGCGCATGTAGCTGCCGCTCATGCCAGTGCCGTTTCGCCCGGCAGGCTCAGGCCTTCTGCCGTAACCAGCTTGTCCAGGGCCTGCTCCATGATGCCGCGTGCCAGTCCTGCAGCGTTTTGCAGGCTGAGGTGCAGGGCAATGTCCTGAGGGTTCCGGCTGGCGCACTGGGCGCTGTAACGCTCGAAACTGGCCAGGTTCATCACCAGGTCCACCAGGTGGCGCGGACATTCGCAGGCCACCTTGCTGGAAATCCCCGACAGGTAGGCAAGGTCGCGATCATTGAAGCGGGGCTCGGGCGAGCGGCTGGTATCCAGCGGGGGCAGGGTATTGCTGGTGCGATTGTCGTTCTGCATCGGCGGACGCAGCAGGCTGAGACAGATGGCCTCGATCTCCAGCGCATCGGAGGTGGCGCGGGCCACGGCATGTCCGGCCGTGCGCAATCTGCGGATGACGGCGCTGGGCGCGTAGCGGTAAAGCACTGCGGCCATGGCGGCGCCACTGGCCGACTTGATGGAGGCCACCAGATCGACTTCAGCATCGCCCAGCGTGGACAGTTCGATCACCACCAGATCCACTCCCAGGTCTTGCAGGGCAGCAGCGGCGCGGGCCGGCTCGGGACAGGTACCGACGATCTTCAGGCTGTCTTCGCCAAGTGAATCCTGCAGGCGCCGGGCGATCAGCAGGGCGCCGACCAGAGCCACCCGGTACTGATCTTTTTTCGCCGGCAAGGGGCGACCGGCCTGGGCGGTCAGCACGGAGAGTCCGGTGGTACGCATGCTGGCCAGGACTTCATCCTCCAGTGAGGCGATGGTGCCGATGGGATGCCCCATGTCCACCAGCTGCTTGATCAGTGTCAGTCGGCGCACGTCGGCCGGGGAGTAAAGCCGCTGGCGACCGGCGCTCAGGCTCGGGCCCACCACTGAATAGCGGCGCTCCCAGACGCGCAGGGTGTCCACAGGGACGCCGGCCAGACGTGCGGCCACGCCACTGCGGTACAAGCCCTGGGTGTCACGGTTTGGAGTGTCTTGTTTTGTAGCAATTGTGTTCATGATTGTCCGGTACAAGAAGTGGATAGGAATCTCATAATAGCATATTGACCCGTAGATGTACCGATATATACGTCTTTAATCGATTCAATTACTATTTGTATCGGAATATATCTGGTATATTCGAGACATGAACAAGACAAAAACATCATCTGCTCCGATACAGACCTCGCACCGCAGTGCGCAGCTTGACCGCCTCGGAATCCCGAGTAAAGCAGCACGGCTTCGCCGCGGGATCGGCATCGCCGGTGGTGTGATGGCCGCCCTGTTTGTGGCCTGGCTGCCGCTCGGCGTCCTCGGCGTCATCCCGTTTGTCCTGCAAATCCCCGGCGAGTCGTACCTGCGCTCGCATGCTGGTGCGGCAGTGGCTTGCCTGATGGTCACTGCCTGGGCTTACTGGGAAAGTTGATCCAGTCCCTGGCCACTTCCACTTTCCTTCAAGCATTTTCGTATCCAGTTTCCCACCTCAAGAAAGGTATTGCATGTTCAAAACTTCCGA
>CAIPGJ010000399.1 GCA_903864555.1 uncultured Pseudomonadota bacterium
CCCTGCGCCAGCGCCGCTTCGGGCGCATTGGCCTGCGGCAGCACAAACCCGCGACCGTCACGGGCAACCGCCAAAGCCATCGCCAGTGCACCGCGTACCGGACGCAACTCGCCGGTCAGCGCCAGTTCACCGGCAAATTCGAATTTCTGCAGCTGATCTCCGGGAATCTGTCCGGAAGCCGCCAGAATGCCCAGCGCAATCGGCAGATCGAAACGTCCCGACTCCTTGGGCAGATCGGCGGGTGCAAGGTTGACGGTGATACGGCGGGCCGGAAATTCAAACCGCGCATTCAGCAACGCGGCGCGGACACGGTCCTTGGCCTCTTTGACTTCGGCTTCGGGCAAACCGACGATGGTAAAGCCCGGCAGGCCGTTGCCGAGATGCGCTTCCACGGTGACCAGCGGAGCATCAAGGCCGGCAAGCGCGCGGCTGTAGAGGACGGCAAGGGACACGGCATCATGGGCATGGTCGTAATGCTGAACATAACGTCAGCACCCGGCCGCCGGCTGACGCCGGACTGAAGAAACTAGCGCCGCTCCGGGGCAGTCGCAGCGGATTCCAGCACAGCAACCTGCTTTTCGAGTTCGGCAAGCCGGGCGCGGGTGCGGGACAGCACTTCACGCTGTATGTCGAACTCCTCACGGCTGACCAGATCCAGCCTCGCAAAAGCAGCACCCAGCATCGCCCGCAGATTGCGGTCCAGATCAGCGGCGGGGCTTTGCGCCATCACCGCTTTCAGCTTTTCATTAATGTCATCGATCAACTTCTGATTCATGGAGCCTCCCTGTGGCGAGCAGTGTAGCAATTCCCGCGCGCCCTCCGTTCCGGACCAGCGCCTCGCGCTGGGGCTACTACGCCAGTTTTTGGTGCGGCGCACCTCTTTGGTGCACTTTAATAGTGCAGCAAGGCCACCCCTGTACAGGCGGGACTTAATAAGTATATGTTTTATATGACTTTTATAGCTGGCATGGTACCTGCTCAGAGTAGGCTGCAGTTTTATTGCACATGTGCCAACACTGAACACTGAAAAAAGGGAAAACCATGTTTAAGAAAACCATCATTGCCGGCCTCGTTGCCGGTGCTTTCGCCCCCGCTCTCGCTTTTGCTCAGGCCGCTGCTCCGGCACCGACCCCCGAACATACGCTGACCGGCAACGTTGGCGTGTACAGCCAGTACATTTTTCGTGGCCTGACCCAGACCAACGGTGATGCGGCCCTGCAAGGCGGTTTTGACTACAGCCACTCCAGCGGCTTCTACGCCGGCACCTGGATGTCGAACATCAGCTGGCTGACCGATTCGCCGGCAGCTACCGGCTACACCAGCAGCAGCCTGGAAATGGATTTCTACGGCGGCTATAAAGGCACCATCTCCGGCGACCTCGGTTTCGACGTGGGCCTGCTGCAGTATTACTACCCCGGCACCAAGAACAACGGCTCTCAGCTTGGCCTAGGCGGCGCTGGGGTACTTTTCCCCGTTGGGATTGCTAAGGCTGACACACTGGAACTCTACGGCGCGCTGACCTGGAAATGGCTGAGCGCTAAGTACTCCTACAGCCTCAATGATGAGACTTTCGGCGTCAAGGACAGCAGCGGCAGTTCCTACCTTGACCTGACCGCCAACTTCCCGGTCACCGACAAGCTCAACCTGATCGCCCATTACGGCATCCAGAAATATGAAGGTTCGGGCGGCGCCTGCGGCGTTGGTCTCAGCAATGACATCTGCGCGTCCTACAAAGACTGGAAAGTCGGCGCGACCTACGCGCTGCCGCAAAGCTTCACCATCGGCGGCTACTGGACCGGCACCGACATGACCACTGCCCAAGAGACTTTCTACACCAACGGCGCCAGCGCCAAGATGATCGGCAAGGACACGTTCACCGTCTTTGTTGC
>CAIPGJ010000400.1 GCA_903864555.1 uncultured Pseudomonadota bacterium
GGTGGGGCGCCCGGCACCCAGGCCGGGTTCCGATGCGCGCGCGGTGCTGCGCGAGATCGGCATGGAAGCGGAGTACGACCGGCTGGTGCGCGAGCGGGTTATTGTGGTCGACGGGATTGCTGCCGGCTGAACAAGGTGTTGCAAAGGGGAAGGCAAGATGTCGGAACAACTCAGATTCGAAATAGGCGCGAACAAGGTCGCCACCATCACGATCAATCGTCCGGAGAAGCTCAATGCCTTCACCCCGGAAATGAAAGAGGCCTGGATTGCCGCGCTGGAGGAATGCCGCACCAGTGACAAGGTCAACGTCATTGTCATGACCGGCACCGGCCGAGCTTTCTGTACCGGGGGCGACGTGGGTAAGTTCACGGAACACTCCCACGAGTCACTGTCGGAGGTGAGGGAACGCGTCATTGATGCGCAGCGTCTTGCGGTGAAGCTGGATGAAATCGACAAGCCGGTCATCGCCGCGGTCAATGGGGTGGCAACGGGTGGTGGGCTGGACATTGCCTTGATGTGCGACCTGCGGTTTGCTGCACAGAGTGCGCGCTTCGCCGAGACCTATAACCGCATCGGCATGATTCCCGGAGCAGGTGGTGCCTACTACCTGCCGCGCGTGGTGGGCATTTCCAGGGCACTGCGGATGTTCTGGAGCGCTGAATTCGTGGAGTCGGCCGAGGCGCTGAGAATCGGTCTGGTGGATGAGGTGCATCCGGATGATCAGCTCATGGACAAGACCATGGCGTTCGCCGAACTCATTGCGGGCCAGCCATCAATGGCGGTCCGCCTCACCAAGAAGATCGTGTACCAGGGCCTCGACACTGATCTGCGGACGGCGCTCAATCTGGTGGCCTCCAGCATGCCCATCGTGCGTACCAGCGTGGATCACCGCGAGGCAGTGGCAGCCTTCAAGGAAAAGCGTAAACCGAATTTCACCGGCCGTTGAGCATGCACGGGCAATTCGCATGAGCGTGCCTTACTCGCTGTTCAATCCACGCGGAATAGCGATTGTCGGCGCGAGCGCCGAGCACACGCGCCCCGGTGCGCAAGCCTTGCATGCGCTGCGCGAGCGGGGCTATGCGGGAAATGTCTATCCGGTCAATGCCAAGTATTCCGAACTCGGCGGCTATCGTTGTTTTGCCTCCCTGGAGGAGGTCGGGCCGGACTGCGATCTTGTCGTGATTGCGTTGCCGGCAGCATCGGTGGTCCAGGTTATTGATCAGTGCGGACGCAAAGGCATACGCAACGCCGTGGTCCTGAGTGGGGGATTTCGCGAAGCGGGCGGGGAAGGAATGGGACAGGAAGCGGCCATGCTGCAGGTTGCGCGGGCGCATGGCGTGCGCATCCTCGGACCCAACTGCCTGGGGATGGTGAATGTGCATGCCAATGTGTTCGCCGCGTTCGGCAGCCTCACGCGCAAGCCCGAGTGGCAGCCAGGTGGTGTGTCGGCGGTGCTGCAAAGCGGCGGTTTCGGTGTGAGCATGGTGATTCGCTGTGCACTGGCCGGTGCCCGCTTCCGCTATCTGGTTGCGAGCGGGAATGAATCCGACATCAGCATGCCTGAACTCATCGATTGCTATGCCGATGACCCCGAGACACGAGTGATCCTTGCCTACATGGAGGGCGTCACCGATGGGCGCGCCTTCATGGCAGCCGCCAGCAAGGCAATGGCGGCAGGCAAGCCTGTCGTCGTGCTCAAGGCGGGCAATACGCGGCAGGGCCGGATCGCCGCGGCTTCCCATACGGCCAATCTGACCGGTAGCTACGACATCTATCGCGCTGCATTCCGACAGTGCGGCGTGATTGAAGTCGGCGATATCGATCAGGCTGCCGATGCCGTGATTTCCTTTGAGAAGGGCTGTCTGCCCAAGGGACGCAACGTGGTGCTCATGGGTGGTTCAGGGGGCTCGGCAGCCGTGTTCGCCGATGCGGCGGATCATTACGGCCTGGAGCTTCCGTCGCCAGGAGCTCAGACGATGGCGGTCCTGGAGCGTTCCCTGCCTTCGCTAAGCTCTCTTGGGAACCCGATTGATTACACTGCCGGCTACCCGCGCACAGATGTTGCCGATGGCTTCAGGGCCGCATTTGAAGCGGTACTTGCGGATCCGGATTTTCACCAGCTCGGTGTGATGTATGCGCCCATCATGGGACCGCAACTCAAGCTCGGTGCCGAATTGTTGGCCCAGGCTGCGGCGCGTACCGACAAGCCGGTGTTCGTTTTCTCTGCCATGAACGAATCTCTGGCGCCTGAGGGCCTGGGCATACTCAAGGCTGCCGGCATACCCGTATTGCCTTCGCCCAGGCGAGTGGCGGCGGCCATGGCGGCATTGGCTCGCTTCGCCGAGGCTAGCATGGCCCCTGGCGACGATTCGTACCGGGAAAGCGAACTGGAGCCTGGCCGCAGGCTGCAGGGCAGGGGCATCCTGAACGAGCACGACAGCAAGTCCCTGCTCAGGGCCGCCGGTATCGCAACGACCGAAGACCGCTTGTTGCCCATGGGAATTTCTGAAATCCCGGATGACTTCCGGTATCCGGTCGTGGTGAAAATCGTATCGCGTGACATCGCGCACAAGACAGACATCGGTGCGGTGCGGCTTGATGTCGGCAATCAGGACGAGCTGAAAGCGGCAATCGACGAGGTTGCAGCCAATGCCGGAAAAGCCGCGCCTGGGGCTGTGCTCGAGGGGGTGCTGGTATCCGAAATGATCCATGATGCAGTGGAGGTCATCGTGGGCGTGGTGAACGACGAGGGCTTCGGGCCTGTGGTGGCGTTCGGCCTGGGGGGCGTGCTGGCGGAAGTGCTGAACGACATGAGTTTCAGGGTGGCGCCGTTCGGAATCAACGAGGCCCGAGGCATGATCAGGGAGTTACGGGCCGCAGCAGTTTTCGGTGGCGTGCGGGGACGTCCGGCTTGCGATGTTGAGGCCCTGGCAGCGGTGTTGTCCCGTGTGTCGTTGATGGCCTGGCAGTACCGCGATTCACTGTCCGAACTGGACATCAATCCACTGCTGGTGCGTCCGGAAGGCATGGGCGTCGTGGCGGCCGATGCGCTGGCGGTGTTCCGCCAGGGTTCAGATCAATCAAGAGGAGATCCAGCATGAGCAAACTGGTCATCAGCAGACTGTCCTTGGCCCTTTGCATGGGACTGAATGCAGGCGTGGTTGCCGCCCAGAACGAGGATGCGTCACGCTACCCGGCAAGGACGGTGCGCATTGTCATTCCATTCGCCCCGGGCGGAGGCAATGACATTCTCGGGCGGTATGTTGGCCAGAAGCTGTCCGAGCGCATGGGACAGCCTTTTGTTGCAGACAATCGCGTGGGTGGTGACGGCATCATCGGTACCGACCTTGTGGCCAAATCCCCTGCGGATGGCCACACCCTTGTCGTGGCATCCAGTTCCTATACCACCAATGCAGCCATACACAAGCTTCCCTACGATCCGCTCAAATCCCTCATGCCCATTTCCATACTGGGCAAGGGACCCATCGTGATCGCAGTCTCTCCCGCCACTGGTATTACCTCCCTCAAGGAGTTGATTGCCCAGGCAAAGGCGAAGCCGGGGCAGCTCAACTACGCGACTTCGGGTGTGGGAGGAATCAACAATTTCAGCGGGGAGCAGTTCAACATGCTTGCCGGCATTCGTATGGTGCATGTGCCTTACAAGACAGGTGCCCAGCAGATGACAGACGTCATTTCCGGGCACAGCCAGGTGCTGGTGAGCGCACTCATAGCGGCGCTTACGCAGATACGTGCTGGCAAGATCAGGCTTCTGGCCGTCGGTACCGACAAACGCATTGCGCTGATGCCGGACATTCCGACCGTGGTGGAGAGCGGTGTCCCTGGCTACGAAAGCAGCATCTGGTGGGGCATCATGGCTCCGGCAGGTGTGCCGGTGCAGATTGCGGACAGACTCAACGCCGAGATTGCGGCAGTTCTGCGTGACCCGGAAACCGTCAAGCGGCTTTCCAACGAAGCTGCTGAGCCGGTGATCCTGTCACGGCAGGCCTTCGGCGCTCTGATTGCGTCGGACATCGAGAAGTGGACCAGGATTGCCCGGGAATCAGGAATCAAGGCTGAGTGATGGCCAGGCTGGCATCAGAATGAAGGATTTACTCATGACAAGATTACAGTGGAGTGTTGCAACCGGACTGGTCCTGGTTGCAGCGAGCGGAATATGCGCTGCCGCAGACAATGCCGCTGATGCCGGTTCCTACCCCAGTCGCGCCGTGCGCCTGGTGGTGCCGTTTCCCGCGGGCAGCCCCAGCGACATCCTGGCGCGCGTCATCACCGAGCCACTGGGACAACGCTTGGGCAGGCCCCTGGTGGTGGACAACCGGGCCGGTGCAGGTGGCCTGGCCGGGGTCGAGGCAGTGGCCACGGCAGCGCCGGATGGCTACACGCTGGTGCTGGGCGGTACCGGCGCGCTCGCCATCAGTCCGGCGCTGCGGGAGTCCATGCCTTATAACGTCGCGCGTGACTTCGCGCCCATCGTGCTAGCGGCCTCGTTTGCCCAGATGCTGGTGGTGGGCAACCAGGTGCCGGTAAACACGGTGA
>CAIPGJ010000401.1 GCA_903864555.1 uncultured Pseudomonadota bacterium
CCGGTGGCCGCGAGAATCCCGGGATGATCGAGGCGAGGGTCGGAGAGACCCTGCCGTTGCAGTTTGGAGGTGCCGCCTTTCAGCTGGAGATGACCGGCTTCCGGCCATTCAACATCGAGAACATTGCGCCTGATCAGGCGGCCCCGGTGGATGCGACCGGCTCTCTTGCCGCGCGCATGCGCAACGGCTTAGGCGCGGCAGCACGGCCGGACGCACACAAGGAAGTGCGCAACGTTGGACCAAGCTTCCAGTACAAGTTGCGTGACGCAGCAGGACAGGCGCGGGAGTATCACAACTACATGCTGCCGCTGCAGGTGGACCAGCGCTGGTACATGATGACCGGAATGCGGTCTCTCCCCAGCGAGTCTTTTCGGTTTCTGCGCATTCCACTGGATGACGCAGGTTCGCTGGATGAGTTTTCCCGTCTGCGGGATGCCTTGTTCGACGCGACCCTTCGCCGCGAGATTTCCAGACGCTTTCTGGCCGGGGCGGCAAATTCCCCGGACATGAGCGAGACAGTCAGGACCAGGCTGGACGAGACAGTGGTCCGGGTGCTCGACACCTTTGGCCGCAATGGTTTCCAGTCGGTGGCGGAGTTTCTCGACAAGGCAGTACCCGAAGCGGAACGTGAGGCTGCTGCGGGTATTTATCTGCGCGTGTTGCAGGGTGCAGCCTGGGAGGCATGGATGATCGCCCGGGAACGGGCCGGGCTGAAGCGGCTGGTGGCCGACGAGGCGCATGCGCGATTTGTCCAGGATGCGCTGAGCGCGGTCAGCGACACCTTCTTTTATGGCACGCCGCTGTATCTGCAGATGTCCGGCTACGAAGAAGTCAAAGCCAGCGTGTTTCAATTGACGCGTTCTCCGGGCAAGAATATCGTGTATTCCGGATGCCTCCTGCTGGTATTGGGCATTTTCGCAATGTTCTATGTGCGGGAACGCCGGCTCTGGCTGCTGGTCAAACCCTCCGGCGAGGTGAAGTTTGCCTTTTCCCCCAACCGGCCCGCGCTGGACATGAGCGAAGAGTTCGAACGTCACCGCAACAAGATTCCGCAGATTCTCTCCTGAGGTCATCGAGATGGAAAACGTACAGAGCTTGCCTGTCAGGTCCGGCTGGACTTTTCTGAATACCCGCTCCCCGGGCGACTGGCTGTATGTGCTGGCTCTGATCGCCGGTGCCGCCTACGCGATGGTGCAGTACGGGACGTACATGGACGAGTATGAAAAGGCCATCCTGGTCCTGTCAGTACCGACGTTTGGATGGCTGGGCTGGCGCTGGTCGCCAATCCGTTCCTTGCTCGCTGCCGTGGCAGTCGTCAGTCTGCTGGCCATATCGATGTACCAGTCCGACCTTGGGCGGGCAGAGGACGTTTTCCTTCTCAAGTATTTTGTCAGCAGCCAGTCGGCCATCATGTGGATGAGCGTGCTGTTCTTTCTCGCGACATTTTGCTACTGGGCTGGCCTGCTTTCTGGGTCGTCGTTTGCCGGCAGCAGCGGCACGGTGCTTACCTGGTGTGCCGTCCTGCTGGGTACCTCGGGGTTGCTGGTGCGCTGGTACGAATCCTATCTGCTTGGGCCGGACATCGGACACATCCCGGTCTCCAATCTCTATGAGGTTTTTGTCCTGTTCAGCGTCATGACGGCACTGTTCTATCTTTACTATGAGCAGCGCTATGCGACGAAGCACCTGGGCGGCTTCGTGATGGTGGTGATCAGCGCAGCCGTAGGATTTCTGCTCTGGTACACCTTTGAGCGTGAGGCGCATGAGATCCAGCCACTGGTGCCTGCCCTGCAATCGTGGTGGATGAAGATTCATGTACCCGCCAATTTCATCGGATATGGCACTTTCTCGCTGGCGGCCATGACGGGATTTGCCTACCTCATCAAGAACTCGGCAAGCGCCGGTTCCCAGAAAGGCGCATCAGCACTCTGGGCTGCAGCCCTGGCACTGGCGCTGTTACTCGCACTGGAAGCCGTGGTGTTCCGCAAGAGTGGATCTTCGGTGTTCTGGCTTGCATACTTTGCAGTTTTCGCGACGATCTTTGGCGCCATGGTGGCGGCGCGTCATGCCATAGCGGCGCGCCTGCCGGCGGTCGAAATCCTGGAAGACTTGATGTATCGCTCCATTGCCGTCGGGTTCGCGTTCTTTACCATCGCCACCATATTGGGGGCGTTGTGGGCGGCAGAGGCGTGGGGGGCTTACTGGTCTTGGGATCCCAAGGAAACCTGGGCGTTGATTGTCTGGCTCAATTATGCCGCCTGGCTGCACATGCGTCAGATGAAGGGGTTGCGCGGCGCACCCATGGCCTGGTGGGCACTTGCCGGACTCCTGGTCACCACCTTTGCCTTTCTTGGCGTCAACATGTTCCTGTCCGGCCTGCACTCTTACGGCCAGCTCTAGGGAAGGACCGAACAAGTGGGCGACGCACCCTTGTAGATCCCCCACGTCAGAGGAAACATTTGAACGGTGATCCTCGATTTAAGACTTGATCAGTGTTTCCCTAGGGAAACTTTCCAGTCAGCACGCCGCTCGCAATTGGAATAAGCTTTCCCGCTATCGCGTTAACGGCAGGGCCAGCTACGTGGAAAGCCATCCTTTTGAGCAGCACATACCCAGACTCAGGCGATATGCACGCGCTCTGGTCGGCGACCGCTACGCGGCTGACGACCTGGTGCAGGACACCCTCGAGCGTGCCTGGAACAAGCTGCATCTGTGGCGGCAGGGAAGCGACTTGCGCGCGTGGCTGTTTGCCATCATGCATAACGTGTTCGTGAACCAGGTCAGGAGCCGGCGTCAGGAAATCGAAAG
>CAIPGJ010000402.1 GCA_903864555.1 uncultured Pseudomonadota bacterium
ACCCCGGACGAGATCTCCACGGTGGAAGGCCGCCGCGCCATGCTGTGGATCGTGCCGGCGCGCGTGAATGGCACCTGGAAGCTGCGCATGGGTGATGGCAACGAGCCGGAGTTGTCCCTGACCCAGCGCTACCAGACCCTGGAGGGCAGCATGCGTTATGGCCGCCTGCAGGCCGGGCTGCGTGATGCGCGCCTGTCGGGTGAGCGCATCAACTTCACCTTCATGGATCAGTCCGGCGCGCTCTACACCGCCACCGGGCGCGTCAATGGCGAGGCCATGGAAGGCACGCTGCGCTCGGCCAACGGTACAGAAACGCGCTGGACGGCGCGCCGGTCGTGAGCATGGTGATGATCATAATCAATCATTTGAATCAATAAGAGAGAGAATGATCATCTGAATATGATCATATCTGCTGTTTCTGGCCGAGCGGCCTGAAAACGTGCAAAAGGGCCTGGAGCCGATACCTCCAGGCCCTTTTTCTTGGAGGCTTGTCGACCGGCTGCTTGGGCCGCTGTCCCTGACCGGTGCCCGCTATCAAGTCGACTGGCAGACACATTCCGACTCAGGGTTTCCGGCCTTGGCACTGTCGACAGACAGGCTCAGCGTGCTTTCCGGCGCAGGTCGCGCAGCACTTCCCGCGCCGCATTGTGGCCCGGTGCGCCAGTCACGCCGCCGCCGGGGTGGGCTCCGGCGCCGCACAGGTACAGCCCTTTGATGGGGCTGCGGTAGTCGGCGTAACCCAGCACTGGCCGCGCCGAGAACAACTGGTCCAGGCTGAGCCGTCCGTGGAAGATGTCCCCGCCGACCAGTCCGAACTCGCGCTCCAGATCCAGCGGTGACAGGCACTTCCGGGCCAGGATGCTGCGCCGGAAGTTGGGCGCGTGGCGCGTCACGGTGTCGATGATGAGGTCGGCGGCTTCCTCGCGCCGCTCATCCCAGCTGCGGCCATCGGGCAGCACCGGATTGAACTGCTGGCAGAACAGGCTCGCCACGTGTTGTCCGGGCGGTGCCAGGCTGTCATCGAGTGTGCTGGGGATGAGCACCTCGACGATGGGCTCGCCGGACAGGCCGTCGCGTTTGGCATCGGACCAGGCACGGTCCATGTAGGCCAGCGAGGGCGCCATGATGATGCCCGATGAATGGTGCGGCTGGGCATGGGTGCCGGGGGCGCTGAGGAAATCCGGCAGTTCCGACAGCGCCACGTTCATGCGGAAAGAGCCAGAGCCGGATTGCCAGCGGGTCATGCGCGCGCGGAAATCCGGCTCCAGTTCGGCGGGCTCGACCAGCTTCAGGTAGAGCAGTTGCGGATGCAGGTTGCCGATGACGGTGGCGGCCTGCAGCTCGGTGCCGTCGGCGAGCGCCACGCCTTCGACGCGGCTGCCGCGGCTGATCACGCGTGCCACGGCGGCGCCGGTGCGGATGTCCACGCCTAGCGCGCGCGCTTCGCTGGCCATGGCCTGGGTGATGGCGCCCATGCCGCCAATGGCATGGCCCCAGCTGCCCTTTTTTCCATTCACCTCGCCAAAGGCATGGTGCAGCAGCACATAGGCGGAGCCCGGTGTGTAGGGACTGGCGAAGTTGCCGACCACCGCATCGAAGCCGAAGGCCGCCTTGATCGGCTCGCTCTCGAACCACTGGTCGAGCATCTCTCCGGCGCTGCGGGTGAACAGTTCCAGCAGGTCGCGCCGGGCCGGCATGTCCAGCTGCTTCAGGCGCAGCCCCAGGCCCAGGGCGCGGCCGACATCCTGCAGCCCGCCGCCGACATTGGGCGGGGTGCGCAGCACGCTGTCGCGCAGCACCGCGGCGACGCGCTCGATCATGGCGTAGTAATCGGGCAGGCGTTCGGCGTCACGCCGCGAGAAGCGCGCCAGTTCCCGTTGTGTGCTGGCGGTGTCCGGCCCGAGGCGGAAGCTGTCGCCGCCGGGCAGGGGCAGGAAGTTGGCGTAGGGTCGCTCCACCACGCGCAGGCCGTGGCGCGCCAGGTGGAGGTCGGCGATGATCTTCGGGTTGAGCAGGCTGACGGTGTAGGCCGCCACCGAGTTGCGAAAACCCGGCGCGAATTCCTCGGTGACGGCGGCGCCACCGACCACGTTGCGGCGCTCCAGCACCTGCACCTTGAGTCCGGCGCGGGCCAGATAACAGGCGCACACCAGGCCATTGTGGCCGGCGCCGATGATGATCGCGTCGAGGTGCTTGCTCATGCTGCGAGGATACCGCAGCGCCTGAGCCCGGAAGTCAGGCGCTGCAACCGGTGGCGGTGACGGTGACCGTGACGCGGGCTCCGCACGCGGCCTGTAGCCGCGCACCCGGGCGGTTGCCGAGGATCAGGCGGCTTCTGCCATGGCCTCGGCCAGGCGCCGGTTGCGCGGCTTGCGTCCCGGGGTTTCCTTGTCATTGAAGGCCTTGACGACCACGCGCGGCAAACCCATGGCGGCAATGCGTTCGGCTGCCGCCTGGATGCGGCTTGGCTCGACCAGCAGGGCGAACGGGCGGGTGACCGGACAAAAGGTGTTCTCTGCAAAGGCGTCTTCCATGTCTGTCTCCTGTGTCAGATGCAACGATAGTGGCCGTCTGCTGCCATGGCCATCAGGCCATTCCTGAGAGCCTTCTGGCGGAACAACCCCAAGCAAGCCTCATTCCAAGCGGTGGCATGCGGTCACGTCGTGGCCACTTCGCTGTCCAGCCCCCGAGGTTTGGCATTGAGCATTCAAGCTGCCACGGAGAGCCTTGTGGACAGGGCAGTGTGCTGATGCGGACGTGGTGGCGATCCTCGCTCGCCACTGGCGCCGTGGGGGAGGCATTGCGATATCGTCAGGCGGTGATCAGGCCAGGCAGGGGCCTCGAGGGCACCAAAATGGAGCTTGTTGCACTGGATAAGCGCGGCCTGATCAGGCATCAGCGCTGCATGTCAACGTGGCACCAAGCGCCCGTCTCGGTCCGGGCGGGCGGGCAGGCGCGCAGGTGGCCGTGGTGGTGGCGCTGGCAGCGGGAACATGGTGGCGACAAAGTCGGCGAAGGCGCGCACCTTGGCCGACAGGTGGCTGGTCTGCGGATAGACCACCGACATGGGCACGGTCGGGGTGGTCCAGTCCGGCAGCAGCGCTATCAGCTGTCCGGCCTCCAGGGCACGGCTGACGGAAATGTCCAGCAGGTAGATGATGCCTTCCCCATAGCGCGCGGCCTCCACCAGCGCATCGGCATTATTGATGGCAATGCGGCCGTCGGGTTCGTGCACATGGTTGGCGCCATCGCGCTCGAAGCGCCAGGGCGACACCTGCTCGGTATTGAGGTTGTAAAAAGCCAGGCAGCGGAATTTCGCCAGATCGGCCGGACTGCGCGGCATTCCATAGCGTTGCAGGAAATCCGGGGAGGCACAGGCGACATAGTGGGCCTCATAGACACGGCGTGCCACCAGGGTGGAGTCATCGAGCACGCCGGCGCGGACTGCCGCATCCACGCCGGACTCGATCAGGTCGCCGCGACGGTCGGTCATGCTGACGGTGATCTGCAGGTCGGGGTACTGGTCGAGGAAACCGGGCAGGGCCGGGATGAAATACAGGCGGCCGAAAGCTGTGGGCAGGTCCACGCGCAGGCGGCCATGCGGGCGTTCGCGGGTGCGTGCCAGGGCTGTCTCGGTTTCCTCCACCTGCGCCAGGATGCGCCGGCAGCGTTGGTAGTAGGCGGCCCCATCATCGGTGAGGTGGATGCGCCGCGTGGTGCGGTTGTGGAGGCGTTCGCCCAGATGCGCTTCGAGGTTG
>CAIPGJ010000403.1 GCA_903864555.1 uncultured Pseudomonadota bacterium
CGCAGTCGAGCGGAGAAGGCCAATGCTGATTCACACAGCTGCCCCACACGAAATGAGCCATTTTGATTCGACACACGCAGATTTGAGCGAAGCCACTTCGCCGAGAATCCATTGAAACCAATTATCGTCATTCCCGCGAAGGCGGGAATCCATGGTTCGAAGGCAGCAAGAATGGATCCCCGCCTGCGCGGGAATGACGGCAGGGGCGTTTTCACCATGCATTCCATGAAGCCACCCACTCCCACGGAGGACTGACATGAACAACGACGGATACTTCGAAGCCTACTGGCCGCGCGCGCCGCGCCAGCAGAAACGCAAGGGGCTCGCGCCGCGCCTCGACACCCTGGAAGGCAAGACGGTGGCGCAGCTGTGGGACTTCCTCTTCAAGGGCGACCAGGTGTTCGCGCTGCTGGAGGAGGGCCTCAAGGCACGTTACCCCGGCATCAAGTTCGTCAGCTGGCAGACCTTCGGCAACACCCACCACAGCGACGAGAAGAAGCTGGTGGCCGAACTGCCCAAGCGCCTGCGCGAGCTGGGCGTGGACGCCGTCATCTCCGGGATGGCGTGTTGAGGCAGCTGCACGCCCGCCGTGTTGCGGGCGAGTGCAGCGTGCGAGGCAGCCGGGTTCCCCACGGCTTCCCTCACCTGTGAAGGGTTCATCAAACAGGGCAAGGCCACTTCCATCGGCCTGGGCTTCCCCGACATCCGCCTGGCGCTGGTGCCCGGCCACATCGGCAACAAGAACAATGACGTCCTGCGCCGCGACATCCTGGCGGTGACCCTGGATGCCGTGATCGACAACCTCACCAGCAGCACCGGCACGGGCGAGAGCCTGTCCGACGAGCCGGCCGAGCGGGCCATCGTGGTGAAGGGCGGCTTCAATGAGGTGAACCGCTACTTCACCGAGCATGAATACTCCGATGGCCTGCCGGTGGTGCCACCGACGAAGGAAGCGATCGACGCCTTCCTCGTCTACAGCGTACGCCCGTCCGAGGAGGTGCTGGGCGTGATGCTGCCCGACCGGCGCGCCGCCACCGTCTGGAGCGTGGCGGTGAATGGCGTCATGGCCGGCTGCCGGCCCGAGTACATGCCCGTCCTCGTCGCGCTGGTGGAAGCCATGTGCGACGAGCGCTACGGCGTGGAGCACAGTGGCAACACCCCCGGCGCCGACACCCTCATCATCCTCAACGGGCCGATCGGCAAGCAGCTGGGCTTCAACAACGGCCAGGGCGTGCTGCGCGACGGCTTCCTCGCCAACACCTCGGTGGGGCGCTTCTGGCGGCTGTACTCGCGCAATGTCGCCGGCTTCCTGCCGGGCAAGACCGACAAGGCCACCTTCGGCAATACCTTCCGCGTGGTCATGCCCGAGAATGACGAGGTGCTGGCGGCCATCGGCTGGCCGACCATCGCCGAGGAAGTGGGCTTCAAGGCGGGCGACAACGTGGTCACCGTGGCGCGCTACACCGCCGGGGGCACCATGTCCTCGGTCACCGGCTCCACGCCCGAGGAAATGCTGCCCTACGTCGCCGACTCGGTGATGCGCTTCACCAACTGGCAGCTCATCTTCACCACCAGCCAGGGCGGCGGCACGCTGCGCCCGCTGGTGGTCATCACGCCCATCATCGCCGAGACCATCGCGCGCGCCGGCTGGAGCAAGGCGCGCGTGCAGCAGTACCTGTACGAGCATGCGCGCATGCCGGCACATGCCTTCGAGCGGCAATTGCGCGACTGGAACATCCGCCCGGTGTGGGAGCTGAAGGAGGAAGTGCGCCTGGGCAATCTGCCCAAGGCCTTCCATGAGTCCGACGACCCCAACCGCCTGGTGCCCATCGTGGTCAACCCGGAGGACTTCATGATCGCCGTGAGCGGCGACCCCATGCGCAACAACGCCTACATCTTCGCCCACAACGGCTTCCTCGGTTACCCCACGGGGAAGCAGATCCAACTGCCCGCCGATTGGGACCAGCGGCTGGCTGAGCGTGTGGTGTAGCGAGGATCAGAAACGGCAATGTCGATGGCGCAGTCATTGTTGGATATCATTGACCAGTCATGGTCATAATCAAGAACGGATTGCCTGCCATCCATCCCGGGGAATTCCTGCGCGAAATCCTCGAGGAGCAGTGTCTGTCGCAGGCGCAGTTTGCGCGCGCCATCGGCATGGCGCCGATGCGTATCTCGCATGTGGTCAAGGGGTCACGGCCGGTGACGGCGGAACTGGCCCTTTTGTTTGGGCAGGCCTTTGGCCAGACTCCGCAGTACTGGCTCAACCTGCAGTCCACCTA
>CAIPGJ010000404.1 GCA_903864555.1 uncultured Pseudomonadota bacterium
CACGCCATAGCCAAGGCGACGTGGCGTCAGCACGGTGCCGCAGAATCTGAACAGCACCCGGCTGGCGACCTGGGCCGGGCCCACCCATATCAGTATCGCCAGCGCCTGGCTCTCGCCCAGGCCCTTGGCATGCAGGGCCGGGATGACATGCGCCCAGAGTGCCGCCGCGACAAAGGAGTAGCCGGCGAAGGTGGCCGCCAGCAACCAGAAGGCCGCGCAGTGCAAGGCCTCGGCCATACTGGCATCGGTATGTGCAGCCGCAGGCGCCGCCTGCAAGGGCAGCTTGTCCGGCTGTCCGCTGCCCGTCAGGGCCGGGGCCTCGCCATCCTGACCTCCGGCCTGCCCATCCCCATCCTGCCGTGCCTGCCCGCCCTCCCCGCGCATCGCCAGGGCATGCAGGGGGGCGATCACCGCCAGCAGCACCACGCCGATCACCACCAGTGCCGCGCGCCAGCCCAGGGCCTGTATCAGCCACAGTACGGCGGGAAAGGAGAGCGTGGTGGCAAAGCCGCCCACCAGGGTCAGCGTGGTGATGCCATCGCGAAAATGCAGGGGATAGCGCCGCGTCACGATGGCGAAGACCGGTTCGTACAAGGTCATGGACATGGCCACGCCCAGCAGGCTCCAGACGGCGTACAGCATCCAGGGCTCGCTCACCTGGGACCACAACAGAAAACCAGCGCCACCCAGCAGGGATCCGCCCACCAGTACGCTGCGACCATGGCCGCGGTCGATGGCCGCGCCTACCGGCAGTGCCGCCAGCCCCCAAATGGTGAGGCCCAGGGTGAAGGCCCCCATCTGCACCGACTGGCTCCAGCCCAGATCCAGCTGCATGGGGAGCACGAAGGAAGAAAAGGCAAAGTACAACGCAGCCCAGCACACCAGTTGGCCCAGCGACAGCATCAGCATGGCGCTGCGATAGCCCGCGGGAGCGATGGTCTGGGAGACGGAAATGCCGGAGGACTTCATGGGAAGGCGGGAGCTTACCAATGCACGGGCGCCGGTTCCAGAAACTTCATCTCGGCCTGTGCATTCCGGCAGGGGCTTCTGGAGGCCTAGCCATGGACGCCGGCACCTGAAACGAAGACACCTGGAACCGAGGCACTTAGGCGGCGTCATCCGGAAAGCATTCCGGCTGCCGTGGCGCTGGATGAGCATTACCTGCCTGTATGCTGGGTGCCGCTCCTTCCTGGCAACAGCCTGACCGTGATCCTGTTCAAACTCATCTTCGTCGCTTCGCTGCTGCACCTGTACGTGGGCATGCGCCTGGTTCCGGCGCTGGATAGTCCGATGGGCTTGCTGTTAGGCCTTTATCTGGGCGTGTCCAGCGTGCTCATCCCGCTGGCGCTGCTGTCACGCCCCATGCCCGCGCCTCGGCGCGAGCGCCTGGCCTGGGCGGGCTTCCTGCTGATGGGGGTGTTCTCGTCGCTGTGGGTGCTGACGGTGCTGCGCGACCTGCTGCTGATCGCTGCCGGCGGCGCCTCCCTGCTCGGCCCGCTGCAGGC
>CAIPGJ010000405.1 GCA_903864555.1 uncultured Pseudomonadota bacterium
AACATCGGCCGTTGGGATTACATTTTTTCCTGCATCAAGAAATTCCGCACCAACAAGGATTTCTGCCTCGCAGACCGTTCCCAGGTGACCATGCTGGCGCCCTTTCTGCGTGCCTATGCGCTGACACTGGTGAAGACCTGCCATCGCCGTGGCGCCCCGGCCATGGGGGGCATGGCCGCGCAGATTCCGATCAAGAACGATGAGGCGGCCAATGAAGCCGCCATGGAAAAGGTGCGCGCCGACAAACTGCGCGAAGTGACCGACGGTTGCGACGGCACCTGGGTGGCGCATCCGGCGCTGGTGCCGGTTGCCAAGGCGATTTTCGACCAGCACATGCCCACGCCCAACCAGTATGGCCGCCAGCGCGATGATGTGAGCTATGCCGCCAAGGACCTGCTCGACTTCCGCCCCGAGGCCCCCATCACGGAAGCCGGCCTGCGCAACAACATTTCCGTGGGCATCCAGTACCTGGGGGCGTGGCTGGCCGGCAACGGCTGTGTGCCGGTGTTCAACCTCATGGAGGACGCCGCCACGGCCGAGATCTCGCGCTCCCAGATCTGGCAGTGGATACGCAGCGACAAGGGCGTGCTGGATGATGGCCGCAAGGTCACGGTGGAACTGTTCCGCCAGCTGCTGGCCGAGGAGTTGCCCAAGGTGAAGGCCTATCTGGGCGAAGCAGGCTGGAAGGGTGGCCAGTATGAACAGGGTGCCAAGCTGTTCGATCGTCTGACCACCGGAGAATACGTTGACTTCCTTACCCTGCCTGCCTACGAACTGATCGACTGAAACAGCGCCGGACAGGCGCCTGGATTATGCTCATTTTCATGAGCATATCGACGTGGATATTGGTTAGAGCTGTGGATTGTTATCAGGATAATCCTGCTGCGATGAGCATTGCAGCAGGCCTCTCCGGCAGATCGAGTTCGGCCCAGATCGGGGTGTGATCCGAAGGCCGCTCCCTGCCGCGGGGTTCGAGGTCGATCACGCAGCGCCGGCACGCGGCGGTCAAGGCAGGCGACAGCAGGATGTGGTCTATGCGCAGGCCCATCTTCCGCCGGAAGGCGTTCATACGGTAATCCCACCAGGTGAAGGATTTCTCCGCCTGCGGAAACAGCCTGAAGCCGTCGGCAAACTCGAGCGCCAGGAGCCGCCGGAAGGCCTCGCGCTCGCGATCACTGCATAGCACCTGGCCGGCCCAGGCCTTGGGGTCATGCACGTCCTCATCAGCCGGCGCGATGTTGTAGTCGCCCAGCACGGCCAGTCCGGGATGGCGCTGGCGTTCGGCATCCAGCCAGCCTTCGAAGGCGGCCAGCCAGCGCATCTTGTACTGGTACTTGTCCGAATCGACGGCCTGGCCATTGGGCACATAGGCTGACACGATGCGCACGCCCTGGATGGTGGCAGCCAGCACGCGCTTTTGCTCGTCCTCGAAGTCCGGAATGCCTGGCTGCGGGTCGCTTATGGGCAGCCGGGAGAGGATGGCCACCCCGTTATAGGTCTTCTGGCCCGACCAGACGGCCTGATAACCCGCAGCCTGAAGGTCGGCAACGGGAAACTTCACGTCCTCCATCTTGGTTTCCTGCAGGCAGACGACGTCGGGTTGCCGCTCGCCCAGCCATTCGAGCAGGTGGGGCAGGCG
>CAIPGJ010000406.1 GCA_903864555.1 uncultured Pseudomonadota bacterium
AATGCTCAAGGGCCGCAATGTCGGCATTGTAATTCGATGGCGGGTACTATAATCCGCGCCATGAAACTGGCGCTTCTCGGCAATCGCACGGTCACGCAATTCCTCTCCCGCCACTGGCAGAAGCGCCCCCTGGTAGTGCGCCAGGCCGTTCCGGGATTCAAGGGAGTGATCACGACATCCAGGTTGTTTCGGTTGGCAACCCGCGACGATGTCGAGTCGCGCATGGTGTCGCGCTCCAGAAAGTGGGGGGTATCCCACGGACCTTTCAACAGTGCCGAGATCACCGGGCACCCCTTGCGCAACTGGACACTACTGGTCCAGGGACTCAACCTTCACCATGCGCCGGCTGATGAGTTGCTGCGCCGCTTTTCGTTCATTCCGCATGCCAGGCTGGATGACATCATGGTGAGCCACGCGGTTCCTGGTGGCGGCGTCGGCCCGCACACGGATTCCTATGACGTGTTCCTGCTGCAAGGGCAGGGGCGCCGCCTGTGGCGAATCGGACCGGTACGCCAGCCCCGTTTCGTTCCCGGCCTGGACCTGCGCATCCTCGATGACTTCGAAGCAAGCGAGGAATACATCATGGAGCCCGGCGACCTCCTGTATCTACCACCTGGGTGGGGCCACGACGGCATCGCCCTCGATGAATGCACCACCTATTCGATCGGATTCCGTTCGCCTTCCCGCAAGGAATTGCTGTCGGAGTTCCTGCTGCGCATGTCCGAGCGCGTTGATTTACCCGGCCTCTACAGCGATCCCGATCTGCGCGAACAGGCGAGCCCGGGGCGAATACCGTCAGGCATGATCGGGCAAACCATGGCAATGGTCAGCCAGTTGCGATTCCGAACCGCCGACGTCGAGCACTTCCTCGGGGAATATCTCTCCGAGCCCAAGCCGAACGTGCTATTCCATCGGCCGCACCCTGTCCTCGCGCCATCGGCCTTCTTCCGGGCAGCCGCCCGGCACGGCGTGACGCTGGATGCGCGAACCATCATGCTGCATCGTGGCAAGCACCTGTTCGTCAACGGGGAGTCGCTGCAACCGACTCGCAGCAAGCTCACCAGGTTTTGTCAGCTCGCAGACAGGCGTGAACTGCCTCCCGCTGCCTGTCAGAATGACATTGGGCAGGAAATCCACGAGTGGTACGCCGCCGGCTGGCTCCACATCCGGATCACAGCAACACCCCGCAAATGAGCGCGGCCGAGATGCCCTCCCCGCCCGCTGAGCGGACCCTCACCTTGGCAAAAAGCGAGTACGCCGCGGGTGCTGAGCGACTGATCGCAATGGTGTGGCGAGAACTGCAGATATTCGATCCGGATCTGTCGGAGTTCAGGCTGGAACAGCCCTCACGCATAGAAGCGCTCAGGCAGTTCCTCGCCCGCAGTCCGTCGAACCGCTTGCAGATCGCCCTGCACGATCCTGAATACGTCAAGCGCCATTGTCCCAGGCTGATGTCCCTGCTGGGCGTGTACTCGGCCAGCATGCGCATACATCGGACCCAGGGAGAGGCCGGCAGGTTGCAGGACTGTTTTATGCTGGCTGACCGTCAGCATGTCGTCCGCCGCCCGGTGTCCGCCCAGGGTCGGGGGGTCATCATCATCAGCAACCCGCAGGAAGGCCTTGCCATGCATGAGCGCTTCAGTGATATCTGGGAAATGTCGGAATTAGGGGTTTCAGCCACCACTTCCGGGCTCTGATCGACCTCTCAGACACCAATTCGTACAAAAGTGCGCGAATATCAGGTCCACCTCTTGGTATACTTGAAAGTCCGGTCAAATCAGCATGAAGATGACCGGGGCGCAGTCAGTCGTTATGTTTTGCATTGATCTGAAATCTTATCTCTAGGGAAAACAAAGAATGAAACGCACCATCATCATCGCAGCTCTGGCAGCGCTCACCCTGTCCGCTTGCGGCAAGCAAGAGCCAAAACCCGCAGCGCCCGCACCGGCCCCTGCTGCTGCACCCGCACCGGCTGATGCCAAGGCTTCCGATTCGCCCGCCGCTGCTCCTGCCGCCGCACCTGCTGCAGCCCCCGCTCCTGCCGATGCTGGCAAGAAGTAAGCTGTTGCAATCAACAAAAAAGCCGGCGCAAGCCGGCTTTTTTGTTCCCCCCTTCCGCCGGAGCACTCAGCCCAGGTGCCGCCAACCAAAGCCCTCTGACTGGTCGGCAACTGTCACCCATTCAGGTTCACAGCCGAGCACTCTCACCAGTGAGCTTCGTGCCAGCTCGGGTGTGTTGTTCCGCTCCGACAGATGGGCTGCCACCAGATGTTTCAGTTTCGAGCAATCCAGAGTGGCAAGCAGCTCCCCAGAACTTGCGTTGTCGAGATGGCCAAAGCGCCCGCCAACTCGCTCCTTGAGCCAGGCCGGATAGGCTCCCTTCATCAACAGGTCCTTGTCGTGATTGGTCTCCAGAACCAGGGCATCGCAGCCGGACAGGCTGGCCTCGATGTGCGGCGTGGAACTGCCCGTGTCTGTCAGCACGCCCAACCTGCGCTGGCCATCGGAAAACACGAACTGCACCGGCTCGCGCGCATCGTGCGGGACGGTGTACGGTTGGACGAGAACATCCCCCACCGTTATCGGTGAAACACTGTCAATGATGTTGACCTTCACATCCCGGACCGCGCGTTCGTCATCATCGCGGACTGCACTGAACGTGCCCCAGGTCATCCATACCGGCAAGGCGTGGCGTCTTGCCAGGGCGAATACGCCACCCACGTGATCCGAATGCTCATGGGTGACGAAGATTCCGCTCAGACCGTCCGCTTCAAGCGCAAGCCGTGCAAGCCGTGCCTGCGTCTCCCGCGGGCCGAATCCGCAGTCCAGGAGCACCCGGGTGGACCCTGCCTCGAAAACCAGGCAGTTGCCCTGGCTGCCACTCCCCAGGGAGGCAAAGCGGGTCATGTGTCAACGGCGGACTGGATCCCGCTGTCGTCAATGAGAATATGACTTAGAGCGCCTAACAGCATTGCCGTTAGGCGCCCTGACTCAGGGGAGAGCGAGGGGATCTGTCCCCTCGCATTGTTAGGCACTCTTACTGCCAGACCAGCGACCTACTTCAACTGGTCGTGAAGCAGGCTCAGGATTTTCTGGGCGACATCCGACCGGTCAGCCGCCCCCTCGCGGGTCATCACCTGCACGCGGCTCAAGTCATTGGTGTCCTTTACCAGAACGCGATACTGCTGTTCTGGCTTGATCTGGTCCTTGTTGGACCGCCAGAAAGCAAGCTTCGACATCAGGCCACCATCATTCTTCTTGGCCGATGCATCCAGTGCCGGGTCGACGTAGCGGACAAAATAGAAACCCTGGGACCGGTCGCGGTCTTCGACGGTGAAGCCCACGCGATCCAGCGCCAGGCCGACACGTCTCCAGGCCCGGTCAAAAGGCTCGTCCAGCTCCAGCAACGCAGCGCCACCTTCGGCAACCTTGACGAACTTGGATCGTTCCACCCTGGGTACGCCGGCAACAATCTCGCGGGCGCGTGCCGAATCCACGCCAAAGCGCACCATCAGCTTGCCAAGGAACTCTGCTTCCAGCTCAGGGTTAGGCGGCCTCGGTTGCCAGACGAATCCGATCGCCGAATTGGAACTCGTGCTCTGCCCGGTGGACACTTCTTCAAGTCCACGATGACTGATGTAGATCTCGGTGGTCCCCGACTCGGAACCACGCTCCAGGCGGGTGCGGAACTTGTCTCGTTCGCCCGTGGAAAACACCTGGTCCAGGAAACGGCCCAGCACATTGCGCACGGGGTCATTCTCGAGCTTCGCCCGGTTCTCGGACCAGTCAGTCTCCATCACGCCCGATTCCGGAATCTCGACGTTGACCAGAAAGCCCGACTCCTGCCAGAACTCCTTCACGACCGGCCAGACCTTCTCGGGCGGCTCCGGGACTACCAGCCAGCGCTGCGAACCGGCACGCTCCATGCGCACTTTGCCGAGGTTGGGCAAGAGTTCCGTGGTGCCCGCCTTGGGGGCATTCCCCCTTTCGGCGGAATAGGCGGAGAACGTGGTGCTTCCACCCGCTGAAGGCACGGCAAACCGGTCATCCCCGCCGGGACGGGTGAGGTTCGGCGGTATTTCCAGTGGCGGCAGGGATTGCCTGGAGGCCGACTTGTAGTCAGTCTTTCCGGCATCCATGAGGTTGTTCACGGAAGTGCAACCGGCAATCAGGACTGCCAGGACAGGCACGGCGATGCGGGCGGAGATCATCCGTTTTTTCCTTCTACAACGCGCGGGCCGTTGCTCATTGTTATTCCTGCCTCGCGCAGGGCATCCCTGACAGTTTCATGGTGCTGGGAGGCAAGCGGGGTAAGCGGTAGTCGCAATCCCGGCCCGATCAATCCCATCTGGCATACCGCCCACTTCACGGGAATGGGATTCGCCTCCATGTACAGATTCTGGTGCAAGGGCAGCAGACGATTGTTGATGGCACGCGCCTTCACCACATCCCCGGCCAGGGCCGCCTCACACAACGCATGCATCCCCCGCGGCGCCACGTTGGCGGTGACGGAGATCACGCCATGCCCGCCGAGCAGCATCAGGGCAAGTCCCGTGGCATCGTCCCCGCTGTACACGGCAAAATCGGCTGGTGCACGGCGAAGCAGATCAGTGCCCCGTTGCATGTTCCCGGTGGCGTCCTTGATCCCCACGATGTTGGCCAGCTTTGCCAAGCGCAAGGTCGTGTCGTTGGACATGTCCGCCACCGTGCGTCCGGGCACGTTGTACAGGATGGTCGGTATGGCCACTTCCGCGATGGCGCGGAAGTGCTGGTACAGGCCTTCCTGCGACGGCTTGTTGTAATAAGGCACCACCGACAGACAGCCGTTTGCGCCGGCGCCCTTGGCAGCGATGGTCAATTCCACGGCTTCCGTGGTGGCATTGGCCCCGGTGCCTGCGATGATGGGAACCCGGCCGCCCGCAAACTCGACCGCCTTTCGGATCAGTTCCTTGTGCTCATCAACATTCACGGTCGGGGACTCGCCGGTCGTCCCGACAACGACAATGCCGTCAGTCCCTTCAGCAACGTGGAAATCGATGAGATTGCGAAAACGGTCGAAGTCCAGCCGACCGTCATCATGCATGGGGGTGACGATGGCGACGAGGCTACCGGTCAGCATGGGAATTCCGTCCTGTTCATGAGATTCATTTTAGCCCAAAAGGGTGTTTTGGCCGCGTTCCGGAAGCTGTGCAGGAAGGCGCGAGCAGCAGGCCACCGGATCGACGCAGGGGACCAGCAACAGGCGCGCGCCGCAAGGGCTGCTGCCTGCTGGATGGCCGGCCAAACCGTCCGATCCAGGGGACTTGCGGCGTACTGACATCCATTCATGCCCGGCCAATCTGGAACGCAGAGTGTCAGGCCTTATAATGCCGGTCTGGCATTATTCGCCCCCGTAGCTCAGTGGATAGAGCACCTTCCTCCTAAGAAGGGGGTCACACGTTCGATTCGTGTCGGGGGCGCCAGAAATCCGGTTGGGCTACAGGCCCATCACTGCCAACTGTACGACCATTTCACCCAGTCCGAAGTCCAGAAGCATCCGGTGGCAAACCTCAACTGCAACATAGCCCCCCCGGTACCGCAGGGGCCTATTTCCCCCGACCCGCGATATCCCCATGCCTAACAGATCTGAAACGCCGCTGCGCAGGGCGGCAAAACCGCTACTGGCCATCGTGCTGGCCACCCTGGTCATGGTGTCGGCTTTCCACCTCACCCAGATGTCCGGGCTGCCCAAGCGGATTGTGGGCACGGTCGAGGAACCCGCAACGGGGCCGTGCGTGCAATCCAGACCCTCGGCGCTGGCCACCAAGTACCTCGAGAACCTGCATGGCATCGAAATTGGCGCATCCACCCAGAACAGTTTCCGGCTGAAGCGGGCCATCAATGTCGATTTTTCCGATGAACAGGGCGGCCTCTGGCAGTCGTCCGCCTGCGAGCCTGCAGTGGTCAACATCGTCGCGCTCGGGGACGATCTGCCGTTCAAGGACAACACGCTGGACTATGTGCTCTCTTCCCACGTCATCGAGCACTTTTTCGATCCGGTCAAGGCCCTGCGCGAATGGCACAGGGTGGTCAAGCCCGGCGGTTACCTCTTCATCATCGCGCCGCACAAGGAGCGGACCTTCGACAAGCCCCGGGAAGTGACACCGGTGTCCGAGTTGATGGACAGGGCCGACGGCAGGATCAGGATCACGGACTATGCGCGGCCGACGTTCGATGCAAATGGCAAGGCCATAGGCGGAAGCATGGACCGGCCCGTTCAGTTGCTGATTCGGGACAAGAAAA
>CAIPGJ010000407.1 GCA_903864555.1 uncultured Pseudomonadota bacterium
GCGGTTTGCATTGGCACATGGCCATATATGCATTGTCCGATTACCGTCGCTGCGCTGGAGTCTGGGAAGCATGTCTTGTGTGAAGCCAGGATGGCAATAAATCTAGCCGAGGCCAGGACAATGCTGGAGGCTTCAAAGCGCCACCCTCATTTGGTGACCCAGATTGTTCCCGGGCCTCCTACTCTGGAGGTGGACTCCACGATCAGCGAATTGCTGAGTGGAGGCTATTTCGGCAAGTTGCAAGCGCTGGAACTCAGTGTCCTGACTGGCTTCATCCATCCTGAGACCCCTTTGCACTGGCGTCAGGACAAGTCGCTCAGTGGACTCAACATCCTTAGCATGGGTATCTGGTACGAGTGCCTTCAGCGATGGTTGGGACAGGCCACCAGCGTTGTGGCTATGGGCTCTATTGCGGTTCCTGAGCGCAAGGATGCAAGCGGCCAGATGGTCCCGGTCACTGTGGCGGACCACATCGATTTGCTGGCAACCTTCCGCGGTGGAGTAACTGCTCACCTTCGCTTTAGTTCGGTGGCCGGTTTGGCTCCAGCCCCAGAGTTATGGATGTTCGGCACTGCTGGAACGGTGCGTTTCGACCCGGGCACAAAGAAGCTGTTTGGTGGTATTCGAGGTGACAAATCGCTACATGAAATTGCCATCTCACCTGAAAAGCGGATTGGTTGGCGAGTGGAGCAGGAGTTTGTCAGTGCAATCCGTGGAAACGAGAAGGTCAGTCGCACAAACTTCGAGGATGGCGTTTTGTACATGGAGTTCACCGAAGCTGTTGCCAGAAGCTTGGAGCAGAGACGGACCATAGATCTTCCCCTCGTGTGATCGTGTGCATTGTTACGGCGGAGCTTGGATCCTGAGGCGGATTTAGTTCGGCCTTCAGATTGTCGGGCTATTCTGTCCAGGTGTCCCGGCTAGACCTCGTCCTGCGCCTTGAGTCCGGTGGCCGGATACATTCGAAAATGTTTCACGTGGAACATGTTCCACGTGAAACAACTTTCCCTCGCTATAAGCATCCACATATAATCCCGCTCCCTGAGACTGAGCGCCCTATGGATTTTCCTGACCAATTTGATGTCATTGTTGTAGGGGGTGGCCACGCCGGAACGGAGGCTGCTCTGGCAGCCGCTCGCTCGGGCGCCAAGACTTTGCTGCTGACGCATAGTCTGGAAACCCTGGGGCAGATGTCCTGTAACCCATCCATCGGGGGTATAGGGAAAGGACATCTGGTCAAGGAAATTGATGCCTTGGGTGGGGCCATGGCCATTGCTGCCGATGAAGCCGGCATCCAGTTCCGGATTCTGAATTCGCGCAAAGGGCCGGCGGTCCGCGCGACCCGTGCCCAGGCGGACAGAGTGTTGTATCGGCGAGCCATCCGTTCCCGCCTTGAGAATCAGCCCAACCTGACATTATTTCAGCAAGCCGTCGATGACCTGAGTCTTCATGGCGATTATGTCGATGGTGTTGTCACACAACTCGGCATTCGCTTCAGAGCCAAGTCTGTGGTGCTGACCACAGGAACTTTCCTTGGCGGTTTGATACATGTGGGGCTGACCAGTTATCAGGCGGGCAGGGCAGGTGATCCTCCCTCGTTGACCTTATCATCAAAGTTGCGGGAGCTGAACCTGCCGGTCGGTCGACTCAAAACGGGTACTCCACCGCGCCTGGATGGGCGGACCATCGATTTTTCCGGTATGCAGGTTCAGCCTGGGGATACACCGGTTCCCGTCTTTTCCTACATGGGCAATCCGGAAATGCATCCCAGGCAGTTGCCTTGCTGGATTACCCATACCAACGAGAGAACCCACGACATCATCCGGAGTGGCCTGGATCGGTCTCCGATGTATACGGGCGTTATTGAAGGGGTCGGGCCACGATACTGTCCTTCGATTGAGGACAAGATTCATCGGTTTGCCTCGAAAGACAGCCATCAGATATTTCTCGAACCGGAAGGGCTGGATACACACGAGATTTATCCAAATGGTATCTCGACCAGTCTTCCATTTGATGTCCAGCTAGAGCTGGTCCGGTCCATCAAGGGGCTGGAGCGTGTTCATGTGCTGAGGCCTGGCTACGCGATCGAATATGACTACTTTGACCCACGTGGCCTGAAGTCCTCCCTTGAAACCAAAGCCATTGGAGGCTTGTTCTTCGCTGGCCAGATCAACGGGACAACCGGGTACGAGGAGGCAGCAGCCCAGGGACTTCTGGCCGGTATCAATGCATCTCTGCATGCCAGGGACGAGTCAGCATGGTGTCCAGGTCGGGACGAGGCCTATATTGGGGTGCTGGTCGACGATCTTGTTACACGTGGTGTTTCTGAGCCCTACCGGATGTTTACCAGCCGGGCTGAATATCGGCTGATGTTGCGCGAGGACAACGCTGATCTTCGCTTGACTGAACAGGGTAGAGGGCTGGGCCTTGTAGATGATCAGCGCTGGGGGCTCTTTAACCGCAAGCGGGATGCCGTCAATGCGGAGATGGAACGCTTGCGCACGACTTGGGTGAGCGCACGCTCACTGGAGGGCGAAGTCTCCGAAAAGATATTCGGCAAGGCTTTAGAACGTGATCGTACCTTGCTGGACCTCCTCAAACGCCCGGATGTCAGTTACCACTCTTTGACCGCCATAGCCTCCATGGGGCCCGGTGTCGTCGATCCTTTCGTTGCAGACCAGGTGGAAACTCAGATCAAATACGCAGGCTATATCAATCGGCAGGAGGAGGAAATACAGCGCCGGTCCACGCAGGAATGGACCCCCCTACCGGCAGATCTGGATTACTGCACGGTAAGAGGGCTGTCCATAGAAGTTCAGCAAAAATTGAATTCACAGCGTCCGGAAACCATAGGACAGGCCTCGCGCATCTCCGGAATGACCCCCGCCGCGATTGCCTTGCTGCTGGTCCACCTCAAGCGCCGTGGACTCCCTCCGTCTCAGTCCGACAACAGAAGCAGGGATGCCGCTTGAGCCATGGTTGCCCATCATGCATCATCCCTCGAAAACAGCCTGACCGCGGGATTGCAGGCCATGCAATTGCCATTGAGTCCGGTGCAAACCAGCCGGCTGATGGACTACCTGTCGCTGCTGCAGAAATGGAATCGAACCTACAACCTGACGGCCATCCGCGAACCGGCAAAGATGGTTAGCCACCATCTCCTGGACTCCCTGTCGATCGTTAACCACGTCAAGGCGGGTCGTCTGCTTGACGTAGGCACTGGTGCCGGACTACCCGGCATTCCCCTGGCTATCGCCCGGCCGGACATCCGGATTACCATGCTGGACAGCAATAACAAGAAAACTGCATTCGTTCAGCAAGTTGCGTCTGAACTGGCTCTGACCAATGCCATAGTGGTGAACGAACGCGTGGAAACCTGGAAACAGATCGAGAAGTTTGATGCCATAGTCTCGCGAGCTTTTTCCAGCATTCGTGATTTTGTGGAAAAAACCGGTCATCTGCTGGAAGAAGACGGTGAGCTTCTGGCCATGAAGGGATTGCAGCCGGATGAGGAAATGGCCGATTTGCCACCGGGATTCGGTATCCAACAGTTGGTAAAGCTGCTCGTGCCAGGGGTCGAGGGTCAACGACATCTTGTTGTAATTAAACGGGAATCACGTTCATGAGCAGGATTGTTGCCATCACCAACCAGAAAGGCGGAGTCGGCAAAACCACCACCACCGTCAACCTAGCTGCGGCACTGGCCGAGCATGGAAAGAGGGTGCTGCTGGTCGACCTGGATCCGCAGGGCAACGCCACCATGGGCAGCGGTATCGACAAGCGTTCCCTTGAATGCAGTGTTTACCAGGTGCTTCTGGAACTGGCCGGCGCAGATGTTGCGCGGCAGAAATCCAAGGCTGGAGGCTACGATGTTCTACCGGCCAATCGCGAACTTGCCGGGGCCGAGATTGAAATGGTCCAGATCGAACGCAGGGAATACCGGCTGAAGTTGGCGCTGGAGAAAGTCGCTGCCGAATATGATTTCATCCTGCTGGACTGTCCACCGGCCCTCAATATGCTCACCATCAATGGCTTGGTGGCTGCGGATACCGTGATGATACCCATGCAGTGCGAATACTACGCGCTCGAGGGACTTTCCGATCTGGTGAACACCATCAAGCGTGTCCGCCAGAACCTCAATCCTAAAATCGAGATAGAGGGACTCCTTCGCACCATGTTCGATCCGCGCAACTCCCTGGCGCAGCAGGTGTCATCCCAGCTTCAGTCTCACTTTGGAACAAAGGTCTATACCACCGTGATACCACGCAACGTAAGGCTCGCGGAGGCGCCGAGCTTCGGTGCTCCGGCGGTAACGTTTGACCGGGCCTGCAAGGGATCGCAGGCCTATGTCCAGCTGGCTGCAGAGATCATTGAAAGGGATGAGCGAAAAGTGCGGGAAGCCGCATGAAGAAAGCATTGGGAAGGGGGCTGGATGCTCTGCTCGGTGACGAACCGGCCAGAATGCAGCAGGCCAAAGGTGACGTACTGGCAAGCCTGGCGACGCAAAAGCTTCAGCCGGGCAAGTATCAACCGCGCACCCATATGGATGAAGCATCCCTTGCCGAATTGGCTGACTCCATACGCGAACAAGGTGTGATGCAGCCCATACTCGTAAGGGGCGTTGGTGCTGATCGCTACGAGATCATCGCTGGGGAGCGGCGCTGGCGAGCAGCTCGAATAGCCGGACTGGCGCAAGTGCCAGTGGTGATCCGGGAGGTGCCCGACAAGGCCGCACTGGCCATGGCCCTGATCGAGAACATCCAGCGGGAAAACCTCAACCCGCTGGAAGAAGCAGCAGGCATACAGCGCTTGCTGACTGAGTTCCAGCTGACACATGAGGAAGCGGCAAAGGTGCTGGGACGCTCCCGGTCGGCCACCAGCAATCTGCTGCGGATGCTTAGCCTGCCGAAGACCGTTCAGGACATGGTTTTCCGTGGCGAGCTGGACATGGGGCATGCGCGTGCCTTGCTTAGCTTGCCTGCTTCGGAACAGGCAGGTGTGGCGCGTCGCATTGCCGAACAAGGCTTGTCGGTCAGGGAAACCGAGCGATTGGTCAACGGATTGCTGCATCCACCCACCCAGTCCGCCAAAACCAGGCCGCGCAATAACCGCGACATCGAGCGTTTCCAGGAGGAGCTTTCAGAACGTTTCGGCACTGCAGTTGAGCTCAAGCCTGGCAAAAAAGGCGCTGGAAAGCTGGTGATCAGCTATGCCAGTGCCGAGCATCTGGACGATTTCCTGAGCAAATTCAAAGCCTGATCAGGAGTGATCAGTGCTGCGAGGCTGTGCCTCTCCCGACGGGCACCTCAAATACCTCGATGTGTGCGCGGTATCCAAGGCTTTCAAGAAATTGTGCCCGAGCAAGCCCCTATGCCGTCCGGGGCGGGCGTCAGTTGATCAGCCGACGTGTTTGGCGAGGAATTCCAGCGTGCGCTGGCGGGCCAGTTTCGATGCCTCGGGATTGTAGGAACCACGCTCGTCGCAGTTGAAACCATGGCCGGCTCCGGGGTAGAAATGTCCCTGAATCTCCGGGTACTTGGCCAGGACTTCCTTGGCCTTTTCCGGGGAAGGTGACTTGTCCAGTTCGCCGAAATGGCACATCGTGGGCACCATGGGCTTCTCGTTGATCAGGTCGGGAATGCCGCCACCGTAGTAAGGGATTGCGCAGGCCAGACTCGAGAGCCGTGCCGCGGCCATCCACGCAACCGTACCGCCCCAGCAATAGCCGGTAATTCCGGCCTTGCCTGAAGACTTGATGCGCTCCAGCGCTGCAAGCGTATCCGCGAGGGTCTGATCCCATTGCAATTGCGCACGGATGGCTCCGCCGGATTTGATGTCGTCGGGACCGTAAGCGACTTCGAAATTGCGTTCTACCCGGTCGTAGTAGGCCGGTGAGATGGCGAGATAGCCGTCGGCGGCAAATCCGTCGGTGACAGAGCGCATGTGCTTGTTGACGCCGAAGATTTCCTGGACGACCACCAGCCCGCCCTTGGGTTTGCCCGCTGGCTCGGCAAGATAGGCAGCAAATGAATGGCCATCGGCCGCCTTGAGTTCAATGAATTGGCCCAATTTAAGCTCCTCTTGGTTATTGGTCGGCCAAGCATATCAGTGGCGAAATTGGTGCGCCATCCCTAGAGTCCTTGCAGGCCACGGATATGGGAGCGCACAACAAAATTCGTCAAACGCCGAGAAATACTCTAAAATCCGGCGGTTTCCGCGGGACCCTTACCTTGCTGTCTAGGAGCGAAATCCGTTTCGGGCGAGAAGCAGTCCGGGTTCTTGCCGCTCA
>CAIPGJ010000408.1 GCA_903864555.1 uncultured Pseudomonadota bacterium
GCAGTTGCGGCTGGTCAACCTGTCGCCACGCGACCACGACCTGGTGGCCCTGCTGATCGAAGCGCTCAGCGAAGATGGCTACCTCAGCCAGCCCATGGAGGAAATCATGGAGCTGCTGCCGCCTGAACTGGACATCGAGCCGGAGGAACTTTCCATAGCGCTGCGCCATCTGCAGAACATGGAGCCTACCGGCGTAGGTGCGCGCACGCCGGCCGAATGCATAGAACTGCAGTTGCGCGCGCTGCCTGAAGGAGTGCCGTCGCGGGCGATTGCCTTGCAGATGGCGCATGACCATCTGCCGCTGCTGGCCAGCAGGGACTTTGCCAAGCTCAAGCGCCTGCTCGCCTGCGACGACGATGCCTTGCGTTGCGCCCAGAAGCTCATACAAAGCCTCAATCCCTGGCCAGGTGCCCCCTACACGCGGACCGAGACCCGCTACGTCATTCCCGACGTGGTGGTACGCAAGATCAAGAACGTCTGGGTGGCCAGCCTCAACCAGGAGGCGATGCCCAGACTGCGCATCAACCGCATGTACGCCGACATCCTGCAGAACAACCGCAGCGCCACCGGCAGCCAGATGTCCTCGCAGTTGCAGGAGGCGCGCTGGCTGATCAAGAACGTGCAACAGCGCTTTGAAACCATATTGCGCGTGTCACAGGCCATCGTCGATCGACAGCGGCACTTCTTCGAGCATGGCGAAGTGGCCATGCGCCCGCTGGTGCTGCGCGAGATCGCCGACACCCTCGGCCTGCACGAATCGACCATCTCGCGGGTGACCACGCAGAAGTTCATGTTCACCCCGCGCGGCATCTTCGAGCTGAAGTATTTTTTCGGCAGCCATGTCTCAACCGACACCGGCGGCGCCTGCTCCGCCACCGCCATCCGCGCCCTCATCAAGCAGCTCATTTCAGCGGAAGACGGCAAACGCCCCTTGTCTGACAGCAAGATTGCCGAGATACTGGGACAGCAGGGAATCGTGGTGGCCCGGCGAACCATAGCGAAATACCGGGAGTCACTGCATTTGCCGCCAGTCAACCTGCGCAAGACGCTGTGAACCAGCAGCGCCGAAGCGGGACTTGACAGAGGGCGGTGTCAACAAGGAGACCAGGATGAATCTGAACGTCAGTGGACATCACATCACCGTCACTCCCGACTTGCGCGACTATGTACTGGGCAAACTGGGGCGCATCACGCGCCATTTCGACCATGTCATCGATGTCAATGTCATTCTGAGCGTGGAGAAGTTGCGACAGAAGGCCGAAGCCACCGTCCATGTGCGCGGCAAGGACATCCATGTCGCCAGTGACGAAGCCGATCTGTATGCCGCCGTGGACCTCATGGTGGACAAGCTCGACCGCAGCATCCTCAAGTACAAGGACAGCCTCAAGGACCACCACCACGAAGCCCTGAAGCGCCGTCCGGAACCGGAATCCGAAGCCTGATCCACTCCCCCTCGGGCGCCCGGCCATCGGCAGGGCGCCCCGCCAATGTATTGCTGTAGAATGCCGCCCTCTGCATCCTTGCAGGACAATTCGCCCCCTCCTCAGCGGGAGTCGGGTGACACGGCAGGCCCATGAACCTGATCGCCAAGCTACTCCCCCCAGCCAACATCCTTCTCGACCTCGACGTCACGAGCAAGAAGCGCGTCTTCGAGCAGGCGGGACTATTGTTCGAGAACAACCAGGGCATCGCGCGCAGCACGGTCTTCGACAGCCTGTTTGCCCGCGAGAGGCTGGGCTCCACCGGCCTTGGCCAGGGCGTGGCCATACCCCACGGTCGTATCAAGGGGATCAAGGAAGCAATAGGAGCCTTCGTGCGGCTGAGCACTCCGGTGCCTTTTGATGCGCCTGACGGCCTTCCAGTGAACCTCGCGTTCGTGCTGCTGGTCCCGGAACAGGCCACCGAGCGGCACCTTCAGATCCTCTCGGAACTGGCGCAGATGTTCAGCGACAAGGCCTTGCGCGAGCGGCTGGCCAGCGACCCGGACGTTGCATCCCTTCACCAGCACATCACCGCATGGCAGCCACATGTTGCAGACCAGCGTCGCGCGGCTGTATGAGGAGAACCGCGAAAAGCTCGGCCTCGCCTGGGTAGGCGGGCAGCGGGGCGGCGGCACGCTGGTGCGCCGCGACGTCAATGACGCACCGGCCCTGGTGGGCCACCTCAACCTGATTCACCCCAACCGCATCCAGGTGCTGGGTCTGCTGGAAGTGAAACACCTGGCATCCTTCGACGACAGCGCGCTGCGGCAGATGCTCGACACCCTGATGGCCGCCGGTCCTGCGGCCATCATCCATTGCGACTGCGTTCGCACCGACTGGCGCATGCTCGCCGCAGCCGAAGCCGCCGGTGTCGCGGTCTTTGCCTCGCCGCTCTCCGGCGCCACCATCATCGACCAGCTGCGCCGCTACCTGTCGCGTGCGCTGGCCGACACGATCACGCGGCATGGCGTATGCATGGACGTGCTGGGCGTCGGCGTGCTCATCACCGGCAACTCCGGCGTGGGCAAGAGCGAACTGGCCCTGGAACTGATCAGCCGCGGCCACGGGCTGGTGGCCGATGACGCCGTGGACATCTCGCGCATTGCGACGACACTGGAATGCCGCTGCCCGCCGCTGCTCAAGGACTTCCTCGAGGTGCGCGGCCTGGGCGTGCTCAACATCCGCACCATTTTCGGCGAGACAGCCGTGCGCCCGAAGATGAACCTGCGCCTCATCGTGCACCTGGACCAGCCCGGCCCCAGCTCGGTCCCGGCCGAGCGCCTGCCCCTGCACGAACTGTCCGAGGACATCCTCGGCATGACGGTGCAAAAAGTGGTGATCCCGGTCACCGCAGGCCGTAACCTCGCGGTGCTGCTGGAGGCGGCCGTGCGCAACCACATCCTGCGCCTGCGCGGCATCAACTCCACCGCCGAGTTCATCGCCCGCCAGCAGGCTGCAATGAAGATGCAGTCATCCTGAACCACAATATCGTTTTGCTGCCCCCCCCCTGCCACAGACGTCGCCAAACCCAACCTGAGGACCAATCCATGAAACGCTGCTTGCTTGCACTGGCAACCGCCCTGCTCTGCTCCACCGCCATCGCCGCCGACGACAAGAAGGCCACCACGCCGCAGCAACAGCGGATGGCCGAGTGCAGCGCCAAGGCCAAGGGACTCAAGGGTGACGAATACAAGAAAGCGCACGCCGCCTGCCTGAGCGGTGACACCACCGCGGCCGATGACAAGAAAGACCGCACGCCGCAGCAACAGCGGATGGCCGAGTGCAGCGCCAAAGCCAAGGGCTTGAAGGGTGACGAATACAAGAAGGCCCACTCCGCCTGCCTGCGCGGTGAAACCGCCGCAGCCGACAACAAGAAGGCAGCCCCGACCAACCGCATGGCCGAGTGCAATGCCAAGGCCAAGGGGCTCAAGGGCGATGAGTTCGCGCGGGTCCGCAACGAATGCCTGAAAGGCTGATGCAGGCGGCATGACGGGCCGGCATTCCGGTCCGACATGCCCCGGCCAGTACGCGCATGCAAGTCGTCCTCCTCAGTGGCCTCTCCGGCTCAGGCAAGAGCGTTGCCCTCAAGGCGCTGGAGGACAATGGCTATTACTGCGTCGACAACCTTCCGGTGCAGTTGTTTGCCGAAACCGTCGAGCTGCTGCGCGCTGACGGGCATGAGCGCATCGCCATCAGCATCGATGCCCGTGGCGGCGAAGCGGTGGCGCTGTTGCCTGGCCACCTCGACACCCTCAAGCTACAGGGCGTGGATGCACGCCTGGTGTTCCTCGACTCCAAGGATGACACCCTGATCCGGCGCTTCGCCGAAACCCGGCGCCGTCATCCGCTCGCCATCGGCCAGACCACGCTGGCCGAAGCCATTGCCCGCGAACGCGATCTGCTGACCGGTGTCGCGGAGTCCGGACACCGCATCGACACCAGCGACCTGCTGCCCAACACCCTGCGCGGCTGGATCAAGGACCTGCTGCTGGCCGGGCAGGGACAGACCTCGCTGCTGTTCGAATCCTTCGGCTTCAAGCAGGGCCTGCCCCTGGATGCCGACTATGTCTTCGACGTGCGCTGCCTGCCCAACCCCTTCTACGATCCGCGCCTGAAGCACCTGTGGGGCACCGATGCGGAAGTCATCCGCTTCCTGGAAAACGACGCTGGCGTCAGGAAGATGACCGCCGACATCCGCGGCTTCCTGGAAGCCTGGCTACCCGCACTGCGCCGTGACAACCGCGCCTATGTCACGGTGGCCATAGGCTGCACCGGCGGCCAGCACCGCTCGGTCTACCTGGTCGAACAACTGGCGGCGTACTTCCGCGATCCGTCACGGGCTCAGGGGCCGGTGCTGGTGCGGCACCGGCACATGGACGCCAGGCACGAGGCGAAGCCGGCATGAACCGAACTGCAGACCGGGACTCCTCCGGGCGCACCATCATCGTCGCCCTTACCGGCGCCTCGGGCATGGCCTACGGCTTGCGCCTGCTGGAATGCCTGCTGGCAGCGGGCGAGCGCGTCTGCCTGCTCTATTCGCAGGCCGCGCACATCGTGGCCAAGCAGGAACTGGATCTGACTCTGCCTCCACGAGCCGCCGATGCCGAACGCCTGTTCAGCGAGCGCCACCAGGCCGCGCCCGGCCAGTTGCGCGTCTACGGCCGCGAGGACTGGTATTCACCGGTTGCCTCCGGCTCCAATGCGGCCGATGCCATGGTGATCTGCCCCTGCTCGATGGGCACGCTGGCCGCCGTGGCGGCCGGGCTCTCCGACAATCTCATCGAACGCGCAGCCGATGTCATGCTGAAGGAACAACGCAAGCTGGTGCTGGTGCCGCGCGAAACCCCTTTCTCGGTGATCCACCTGGAGAACATGCTGCGGCTGGCCCGCGCTGGCGCGGTGGTGCTGCCGGCCAATCCCGGGTTCTACCACCGGCCCGACGACGTGCAGGGCGTCATCGATTTCATCGTTGCGCGCATCCTCGACCAGATTGGCGTGCGCCATCAGTTGATGGCCCGCTGGGGCGAAGGCAAGGACGCGGGCTGAGTCGGAACCTGGCCCGCCCTTCGCGGGCCGAATGCGCGGGCGGGTATCGGGTCTTGGAAGGGAAAGGATCATGGAAGACGAACTGCTGCCGTTGTTTCCCCTGGGCACCGTGCTGTTTCCCGACGGCCGCCTGCCACTGCGCATCTTCGAGGCGCGCTACACCGACATGACGCGCGACTGCCTCAAACGCAAACGCCCATTCGGCGTCTGCCTGATCCACGAGGGCCAGGAGGTGGGTGCACCCGCGGTGCACGCCAACACAGGCTGCCTGGCCACCATCACCGACTGCGACATGGAGCAACTGGGCCTGCTCAACATCATGACGCGCGGCGGCCAGCGCTTCCGGGTCCTGCACACCGAAGTGAACCGACAGGGACTGATCCTGGGCCGCGTGAGCTTGCTGGCCGATGAAACCGTGCCTGCATTGCCCGATGACTACGCCGCCTGCGCCGGGCTGCTGCGCACCATCGTCAGGGAACATGGCGAATCGGTATTCGAAGCGCCGCACCGCTTCGACGA
>CAIPGJ010000409.1 GCA_903864555.1 uncultured Pseudomonadota bacterium
GCGCCGGCGGCCAGCACATCAACAAGACCGACTCGGCCATCCGCATCACCCACCTGCCCACCGGCATCGTCGTGGAATGCCAGGACGACCGTTCACAGCACCGCAACAAGGCGCGCGCCATGTCGGTGCTGGCCGCGCGCATCATGGATCAACAGACACGCGCGCAACAGGCCAAGGAAGCCGCCACGCGCAAGTCGCTGGTGGGCTCGGGCGACCGCTCCGAACGCATCCGCACCTACAACTTCCCCCAGGGGCGCGTCACCGACCACCGCATCAACCTCACGCTGTACAAGATCGCGGCCATCTTGGATGGCGACCTCACCGAGATCACGCAGGCGCTGAATTCGGAGCATCAGGCGGAGATGCTGGCTGCGCTGAGCGACGGCGGCTGAGTCAACGCGGCCATGGCCACCTGGCAGGCATTGTTGGCGGCAAGCGGGCTGGCGCGCTCGGAAGCACAGTGGCTGACCAGCCATGTCGCCGGACGGCCGCGCAGCTGGTTGCTGGCCCACGCCGATGAGGAAGCCGAGGCCGCCGTGGCGCAGGCGGTGCGCAAGGCCTTTGCGCGCCGGTGCCATGGTGAACCAATGGCCTACATCACCGGCGAGCGCGAGTTCTACAGCCTTGCCTTCCAAGTCACACCCGCGGTGCTCATCCCGCGCCCGGAAACCGAACAACTGGTGGAACTGGCCCTGGCGCGACTGCCCCGTGGTGGCCGCCTGCTCGACATCGGCACCGGCTCCGGCGCCATCGCCATCGCGCTGGCCCATACGCGCCCGGATGCACAGGTGCTGGCCGGGGATATCTCCCCCGCGGCACTGCAGGTGGCACAGGCCAACGCGTCACGCCTCGGCGTGAACGTGGCATTTCGGCAAAGCGACGGCCTGCAGGGCTTTGCCAGCGAGTCCTTCGATGTCATCACCAGCAATCCACCCTACATTGCCGAGGGCGACCCGCACCTGGGCGAAGGCGATGTACGCTTCGAACCACGTCTGGCGCTCACCAGCGGCGCCGACGGACTGCGGCTGATACGGCAGATCGCTGCCGACGCGCGTGCCCACCTCGCTCCGGACGGCTGGCTGATGTTCGAGCATGGCCACGACCAGGGCCCGGCCTGCGCCGGCCTGCTGGCCACGCTGGGCTACACGGAGGTCGCCGACCTCGCCGATCTGGCCGGACTGCCCCGGGTTTGCCTCGGAAAATGGCCGGGGAAGGACCTGTTGGACCGGCCGCACATTTGACCGGTGCGACACGGCCGCGTACAATTCCCGACAGAATTGATCAAGTATTAAGGAGCAAGCCATGGACGTCCAGGAACGCATCAAGCAGACCGTGACCGGCAACCGCGTCGTGCTGTACATGAAGGGTTCACCGCAGATGCCGCAGTGCGGCTTTTCTGCCAGCGCCTTGCAGATTTTGAAGGCCTGCGGTGTCGTTGAGATGACCACCGTGGACGTGCTGGCCGATGCGGAAGTGCGTCAGGGGATCAAGGAATTTGCCAACTGGCCCACCATTCCGCAGCTCTACATCAAGGGCGAGTTTGTCGGTGGCTCCGACATCATGCGCGAGATGTTCCAGTCCGGCGAACTGCAGAAGATACTGCAGGACTGAACTGCTCCTTCGCGAAACAGGCAGGCACCAGGCCTGCCTTGCACACCGCCGCACCACTGGCTGAGCCCCCATGCTGAAGCGCCTGCGTGGCTGGGCCCGCGCCCTCAAGGGCGACACCATGGTGCTTTACTTTGCCTTGCGCGACCCGCGTACGCCACTGGCCGCGAAACTGATCGCGATGCTCGTCGTGGCCTATGCCCTCAGCCCCATCGACCTGATTCCCGACTTCATCCCGATCCTGGGATTACTGGACGATCTCATCCTGCTGCCGCTGGGCATCGCCCTGGCGCTGCGCCTCATTCCGGCGCCGGTGATCGACGATGCCCGGGCCAGGGCTGCTGCAAAGATGCAGCGCCCGCACAACCTGCTCGCGGCTGCGGCGATCATTCTGGTGTGGCTGGCACTCGCCATGGCCTGCGGCGTGCTGCTGTGGCGCCACTGGCCGGATTGAGTCCGCACCACCTCATCGAATAACAGCAGCGGGGGAGACAGCATGCTCAATGCAGACGATGTCATACAGCTCTATGAAGGCTGGAAATCGGCGCTGGCCAATGGCAACGTCAAGGCCCTGGACGTGATCTGTGACACCAACTTCCTGCAGTCCACGGCCAGCGGTGCCCTGCTCGGCCGCAGCGAATCCCTGGAGGCTGCCGCCTCCGGCGACAGCGTCTATGAATCCTGGACCAGCAGCGCGCAGCGCGTGCGCTTCTACGGGACCACCGCCATCCTCAACTGCCGCGACGAACTGCAAGTGGTCGAAGCCGGCGTGGCACGCAGCCTGCAATGGCGCTGCATGGCGGTGTTCTTCCACAAGGATGGCAACGCCTGGAAACTGGTCGGCGTGCAGGCGACGCCCGTGAGCGGCACAGACAGCTGATCACATTTGGCTCATCTGTCCAATGATCACGGCACTACCCACCCCAATCAGATAATAATCAGCCTTGTCTAGACTGCCGTGAGGCGGGTGTTGGCCAGCGCCAGGCGCTCGACCAGCATGGCCATGAAAGCGCGGTCGAAACGGTTGCGACAGCCATCAGAGGCACGATCGAGGTCTTCGGTCTTGATGCGGATGACACGCGAATCGGCAATGGTGGCGACATCGGCGGAACGCTCGTTGCCGCTGCGCGAGAGGTAGGCCATCTCGCCGAAACACTCACCCGGCGTGAGCAGGTTGAGCAGCTTCTTGCGCTTGGTCACCTTCACCTCGCCCGAGGCGAGGATGCAGAAGAAATCGCCCGGATCACCGTCCTGCATGATGGTGGTGTTGGCCGGCAGGTTCTCCCAGCTGGAGATGCGCATCACCTCCCACAGCTCGGCATCGGAAAACTCGCTGAAGAAGGCCATCTCGCGCATGGTGTTGAACTTCTCGCTGTCGGCCACCTCGTCGGTGCGGCGGGACAACTGCTCGGTGCGGAAGGCCTCGGCCAGGTCGAAGGAGAACTCGCCCCAGTTGAGGTAGCGGCGGGTCTGGTCCTTCTGCATGGCCTTCCTCACGATCTTGTCCACTGCCAGGGGGATCTCGCGGCGGTGCGACGAGGGCAGCGGCGGCTCGACGCTGGCGATCTGGTACATCATGGAAAAGTTGTTCGAGGCCTGGAAGGGCAGGTGCCCTGACAGCAACTGGTACATCACCACGCCAAGCGAATAAATGTCAGTCTGGTGATTGAGCGGATGCTCCTTGATCTGCTCCGGCGACATGTAGGCCGGCGAGCCGATCCCGGACACCTGGGTGTGGTCGCCGCTCTCCAGCAGCGCCGCGCCGAAGTCGGAAATCTTGATGTCGGTCTCGCCGGTGAGCAGGATGTTGGCCGGCTTGATGTCGCGGTGGGTGACGCCCTGGCGCTGGGCAAAATCCAGCGCCCGCGTGCACTTGAAGATGATCTCGACAACCTTGTCGATGGGCAGCAGCGCTTGCGGGTCGCAGAAACGCTCCAGCGTGCCCCCGGCGATGTACTCCATGACGATGTAACTCATGTCCTCGGTGACGGCGGCATCATGGATCTGCACGATATGCGGATGCTGAAGCTTGCCCGCCAGCGACGCCTCGGTGATGAACAGCTTGCGCGTCAGGTTGCCGCCGGTGGTGGCCGTGAGCCGGCTCTCCTGCACCACCTTGATCGCGACATCGCGGTTGTTGAAGGGGTCACGGCAGAGATAAACCTCGCTGGTGGCACCTTCGCCCAGCTTGCTGACGACCTGGTACTTGCCGATATGCTCAAGCATGGGCACTGGCCAAGGTGGCAGGGGCGGCAGGGCGGCGGCGGGAGACCAGCGCCACCGCGGACTCCGGCCGGCTCACCGGTCAGCGTCCCGAGCGGCGGCGGACCGCGCGCGCTTCGCTGACGGCCTTGGCGGCAGCCTTGCGCACCTGTACGGGCGCCGTGCCACCCGTGTGCCGGCGGGCGGCTGCCGAGCCTTCCAGGGTCAGCACGCGGTAGACATCGCGGGCTATGCCGGGAGCAAACTGCTGCAAGACCTCTAGCGGCAGGTCGGCGAGGTCACAGCCGGCCTGTTCGGCATGGCGCACGGCGCGCGCCACGGCCTCATGCGCGTCGCGAAACGGCAGCCCCTTCCTCACCAGGTAATCGGCGAGGTCAGTCGCGGTGGCAAAGCCCTCTCTGGCTGCCGCGCGCATGGCTGCGGCATTGACGCCAAGGCCGGCCACCAGTTCGGCAAAGATGGCGAGGGTGTCGTGCACCGTGTCGACGGTGTCGAACAAGGGCTCCTTGTCCTCCTGGTTGTCCTTGTTGTAGGCCAGCGGCTGGGCCTTCATCAGCGTGAGCAGCCCCATCAGGTGGCCGAACACCCGCCCGCTCTTGCCGCGCGCCAGTTCCGGCACGTCCGGGTTCTTCTTCTGCGGCATGATGGACGAGCCGGTGCAGAAGCGATCAGGCAGGGTGATGAAGCCGAAGCGCGGATTGACCCACAGCACCAGTTCCTCGCACAGGCGCGACACATGCACCATGATGAGCGAGGCCGCGGCGCAGAATTCGATGGCGAAGTCACGGTCGGACACGGCGTCCAGCGAGTTGGCCGACACGGCATCGAACCCGAGTTCGCGCGCCACCAGTTCGCGGCGGATGGGAAAGGATGTCCCGGCCAACGCGGCCGAACCCAGCGGCAGCACGTTGACGCGGCGGCGGCAGTCAGACAGACGCGCATGGTCGCGACCGAACATCTCGTGATAGGCAAGCAGGTGGTGACCGAAGGTAACCGGCTGGGCCACCTGCAGGTGGGTGAACCCCGGCATGAGGGTGTCGGCGTGCTCCAGGGCCTTGGCGGCCAGGCTGCCGCGCAATTCCACCAGCAGCCCAAGCAACTGGTCGATTTCATCGCGCAGCCACAGGCGGATGTCGGTGGCCACCTGGTCGTTGCGCGAGCGCCCGGTGTGCAGGCGCTTGCCGGCATCGCCCACCAGTGCGGTGAGGCGGCGCTCGATATTGAGGTGCACGTCCTCGTCATCCAGCGACCACTCGAAACGGCCTTCGCGGATTTCGCGGCTGATCCGGCCCAGGCCCTTTTCTATCCGCGCCAGGTCGGCCCGCGTGATGATGCTGCACTGGGCCAGCATGCGCGCATGCGCGATGGAGCCGCGGATGTCCTGCTGCGCCAGTCGCTGGTCGAACTGCACCGACCCCGTATAGCGTTTGACGCGCTCGGAAACCGGCTCGCTGAAGCGGCCCGACCAGACGTTTGCCGCCTTTAGGGCGGAAGATGATTTTGCGGCCATGTGTAGAATCAACTGTGGAGTGTGCGGTGCGGTGTGAACAAAGGCTGGATGCCGTGCAGGAGCCGCGCCTGGACTCCGGAGTATACGGGCTATTCTCGGGAAATGGGAGGTAGGTGGCATGCGCACGCGGTATCCGAAAAGGGCATGCCCGCAGCCGCGCATCGGCACCACCGCCATCGGCGGCCATGCCGATGCAGCATGGCCGGATGAGTGCCCCTCCGCATGTCGCCCGGCACTGCCACGCCCCCTGCAACACCGGCAACAGCCATGACACCGATGTCGCCGATGGCACGCCCTCCGGACCCGGAGCCGCTGGTGATGCTGCCGGACTTCCGCAATCTCGGTGTCACCATGCGCATGCTGCTCATCGTCAACACCGGCCTGCTGGTAGCGGCGGCCATCCGGGCCAGAACGCTTGAAGACCTCCCCGAACAGGCCGCTGAAATCGCTGCGGTACTGGAGCCTTCGCTGCTGGCATCGATTGTCATCCTGTATGTGCTGGCGCGGCCGCTGCTGCGCCTGCCCTACTCCGTGGGCGCAGCCTGCTGCGTGGCCACCGGCCTCTTGGCCACGGCTGCAGTGCACACGGCCATGAGCCATGCCGGTCCGCTTCCAATCGGACCTGTGGGCTGGCCACTCGCCTTTGCCACGTTCACCAGCATCGCGCTGCTGGCCTATTTCCGGCTGCTGCTGCAGTCGCTGTCGCCGGCACTGTCCGAGGCACGCCTGCAGGCGCTGCAGGCGCGCATCCGGCCGCACTTCCTGTTCAA
>CAIPGJ010000410.1 GCA_903864555.1 uncultured Pseudomonadota bacterium
ATACGCGTACCGGCGCCCCGGCATCGGAGAACTTGCAGGCATTGCTGAGCAGATTCAGCAACACCTGCTTGATGCGCCTGGCATCGATCATGACATCCGGCAGACCAGGCGCAACTTCAAGCTGGATGTCATGGCTGGACATGCCCAGAGCGGACGCGCTGTCCACCACTGAATGGACCAGGGGCGCCAGAGGCTGCAGGCTGAATCGCATCGCCGCCTTTCCCTGCTCGTCGAACTGCGACAGATCGAGCAGCTCATCGAGCAGCTGGCTCATGCCCACGGCCTGCTGGTTGATGGCGTCGGCCATGTCACGCAATTGCGGCCGCTCCATGGGGCGGTCGCGCAGCAGTTCGCTGAAGCCTCGTATGGTGGTCATGGGCGTCCTCAGCTCATGGGCTGCGGCAGCCACGAAGCTGGCCTTGCGACGGGCCAGTTCCAGTTCCGCCTCGGCCATGCGCTGGTAGGCCCGGTCACGCTCGATTGATTTCTGCTGGAGCAGGGACTGCGCGCTCCAGACCAGCAGATGCAATGCAAGGTAGAGCGTCAGCATCGCCAGTCCCAGGACGATGAACAGCCGTTGCTGGTCCGCCCGCAGGTCGGCCAGTTCGCCGGTGACATCGGCGTACACCTCGAATACCAGCGGGTCGGTGCCGAATCCGACCAGGGCGCCGGGGATGTAGCTCTGCACCATGTCGACGTCGGTCATCTCGCGGTCGAAGGTGCTGAAACTGTCACGATGCAGCAGTTGCGACACCACCGTTCCACTGAATGCCGTCGTGACAGCCTGGTTGAGCGGAGTGACCACGCCCACCTGGGAGGGATCGGTCGAGTAGAGCACTTCTCCGGCATTCCCGTATATCTTCACCTTGAAGATCGCGGTGCCCCTGGCATAGCCGCGTATCACCCGGTCCAGTTCACTGAAATGCGGCCCCATCCGGTCATTCCCGGCGGAAAGGACGGACAGCATCCTGAATATGCCCCCGCCCTCGAGGTCACGGAAGCGCTCGGCCGCGGCGTTGGCAATGACCATGGTCAGGTTGACGTTGGCATGTTCCTCGGCCCGGACCAGCGCATCGGTGCTGACCCGTTCCACCGTCAGCACGAGAAATACAAGCACCAGGACAAAGGCCAGGGCCGTGGTCAGCATGAAATGGCGCATCTGCCTGGTCCAGCGTCCCGCTGTCAAGCCGTTCCGGGGTGGCATCATTGTGACCGGTTGCCCGATGGAAGCGCCCCCGTCAGGCCTTGAGCCAGGCCCGGGCAGGCCGACATTGGGGAAGCCACCGCTCACGGCGGGACCTTGCCATGACCGGGACCGGGCAAGCCGCACTCTCGCATCGCCGCGTCCAGGCAATCACGCAGTTGCTCCAGGGACACCGGCTTGGACAGCACCTTCACGCGCGCCGGAAGCGGGGCTGCCTCACTCAACTCATGCGGTGATATGCCGGTGACCACCACAATCTGCATGCCCCCCAACTGCCCGGACGTGCTCGACAACGCCGCCAGCAGGTCAAAGCCACTGAGCGGCTCCATGCGCAAATCGGTGATCAGCAGGTCAGGTGGAGACTTCAGCAGGCGCTGCAGCCCCTCCCATCCGCTTTGCACCACCGACACGCGAATGCGCGTCGGCGAGTTCGGGATCTCGCCGGCGAAAGCCAGTTCGTACCAGCGCGCCATGGCCTTGTCATCCTCGAGCACCAGCACCACGAAGTCGCGGACCTGGGCACGCGATTGCAGGGCCCGGGCGAGCTCGGCCGCCGTGATGCGGCGATGCCCCCCCGGCGTGCGCAGGGCCAGAAGATGCCCCTCGTTCACCCAGTTCTGTACGGTCTTGGACGACACGCCCAGGACACGCGCCGCCTGCCGGGTGGTGAACAGGGTCTGGTCATCAAGGACCGACTCCGGATCGGAGTCGGCAATGCACGCTGCGACAGACACGTCGGAATCATTCAATTTCAGTGGCCCGCCCACGGGCAAGGAAACGGGTGCGGCGCGCACGCCTTCAAGGAAGCAGAGACGAGATCGATAATCACTTTAGTCACTTTTAAAGAATTCGGCTGAAGCAACAGCAAAATTCGTTCCAAAAAAATACTTTTTTTATTAATTAAAGGATTCACTTCGCCGTTAACAGGAGCAGGCAACCTGACTTCCAGTCTTCAACCGGGAATGCAATAATCATATTTTCTTTTTTTTCGCGGAAATTACAACAAAAATGATGCCTTCCTGACAATATAAAATTCGCCCAGGTTGGCTCTGATGGGTATCAGATCAGTACACCCTTCCCCGCGATGACAGGCATTGAGCGTGAATTGACAATCGATGATCCTATTGATTTTGATAGTTTTAATTGAAGACCATCAAGCATCACCGCATTGTTTCAGAAGCAGTGATGACCATGGAAAAGACGAAAAGACACGCCAGGACCGAACTTAACATTAAATAATAAAAATGGCACAGACCGTGCTATATAGGAAATCATTACTATATTTTCCAATTTAGGGCCGATCATGATTCTCTCCAATTCATCCCCACAGTGTCTGGCTGCCAGGCATCCCGGCAGAACCTGCGCCATGAAACACACGCAATCCAGAGGCTTCACCCTGCTTGAATTGCTGGTGGTGATGGCCATCATCGGCCTGCTCGCCGGATACGTCGGACCACGCTACTTCTCACAGATCGGCAAATCGGAAGTAAAGGCGGCGCGCTCGCAGATGGACGCCCTCGCCAAGGCCCTCGACCAGTACCGCCTCGACACCGGCCACTACCCCTCACAGGAACACGGCCTGGCCGCCCTGATGGCGCGCCCCCAGAACGAGCAGCGCTGGGACGGCCCCTATCTGCAGAAGGCGCTCCCCAATGACCCCTGGGGCCGTCCTTTCACCTACAAGATCCCCGGCGAACGCGGCGAGTTCGACCTCATCACCCTCGGCAAGGACGGCGCCGTCGGTGGCACCGGCGAAGCCGCCGACATCAGCTTCAACTGATTGCAAGGGCAAGCACCGCCATGCCATTCGAGATCAAGGCCATGACAGCCGACGGGCGCATCGTGACCCGGCGCATGGA
>CAIPGJ010000411.1 GCA_903864555.1 uncultured Pseudomonadota bacterium
ATGGAGTCACGCAGCTTGGCGTCGAGATTGGAAAGCGGTTCGTCGTAAAGAATCACATCCGGGTCGGCGACCAGCGCACGCGCGAGTGCCACACGCTGCTGCTGTCCGCCCGAAAGCTGGGCCGGATAACGCTCCCCGTATTGCGCATAGGGCAGTTCCACCAGGTCGAGCATGCGTTCCACGCGATCGCGCTCTTGCTGGCGTGGGAAGCCCTTCATTTTCAGGGGAAAAGCGATGTTCTCGAAGATGGTTTTATGCGGCCACACGGCATAGCTCTGGAACACCATGCCCATGTTGCGCTTGTAGGCGGGAACGCTCACGCCCTTGCCGCTCATGACACGGCCGCCGATCTCGATCACCCCCTCGTCAGAGGTCTCCAGTCCGGCAATCATTCTGAGTGTCGTGGTCTTGCCCGACCCGCTTGGGCCAAGCAAGGTCACAAATTCGCCCTTGTCGACCTGCAAGTCGATGCCCTTGACCGCGGCGACTTCTCCGTATCGCTTCCACAGTCCCGTAACGCGTATGCCTTCGCCAGCCATGGGTTCATCCATCAGTCGTGGGATCGGGTTCTGACGTCCACGCCGAACAACCAGCGGAACACCAGGACGATTGCGCCAACCAGGATCAGTTGCAGGATCGCCAGCGCGCTGGCGATCCCGTATGAGCCATCGACCAGGTAACCCCAGGTGAGGATGGGCAAAGTCACCGAATTGACCCCGGAAAGAATGATGGAGGCACTGATCTCGCGCATCACGATCATGAACACCAGCAACCAGGTGGAAGCAATCACCGGCTTCAACAGAGGCAGGTTGACGAAGATGAAGGTGCGCAGGGGCGAGGCCCCGGCAATCGTCGCCGCCTCCTCCAGCGTGCGGTCGATCTGCATCAGCCCGTTGCTGGTGGTACGCACTCCATACACTAGGTAGCGGATGACGAAGGCCAGCATCAGTATCCACAACGTCAGGTAAAGCGGCGTGCTGACATAAGCCCAGAGCATGCCCACGCCAAACACCGTGCCAGGTATGCCTATGGGCATGGCAATGAGGTAGTCTGCCAGCGCAAGCGGCTTGCTCGTACGTCGCACCATGCGATAGGCAATCAGCAGACCGAGCAGTGCGCAAAGCGTCGCCGTTCCCATGGCAAGAAATACCGAATTGCGCAAGCCCAGCATCATGTCCTCGGCTTGGAACAGGCGCTCGAAATTCTGTACACCGAAATCAGCCATCTGCAGCCCTGTTGTGCGCACCGGCAACAACGCGCGCAACAACACCGCTGCCAGCGGCACCGCTATCCCAACCACAAAGGTGAACGCGCACACCAGGAATACCGGCCACTTCAATCTGCCCAGGGCGGTGAGAGCCGGCTTGTAACCGCGCGCTGTGACAGTGACAAAGCGCTCGGCACGGCGAGTCAGTCTCCTGTACCAATACAGACCGATGGCTGAGAGTGCCAGCAGCAGGCTGCCCGCTGCGGCGGCACCGGGTAGATCCGAGGGATAGTGGTTGGTGCGGTTGTAGATTTCGTAAGCCAGGGTCTCCAGGCGGATATGCGATCCGAGGAATCCCGGTATCGCGAACTGTTCCAGTGCCAAGGTGAAGATGAACAGTCCTGCAGCGGCAATGCTCCCGATCATGATGGGCAAGGTGATGTGCATCAGGCGCTTCCAAAGATTGGCGCCGGAGATTTCTGCCGCTTCCTCAAGGGCCGGATCCATGGCGCGGAACGTACCGACATTCAGGATGAAAGCGTAGGGGATGAAGTAGAAAACCATCACCACGATGATGGCGCCCCAGGAGTACACGTTGAACAGAGGTGCCTCGGCACCTGTGAGCGCCTGCCACCAGACATTGAGCAGGCCGGCTCGCGGGTCGGCAAGTACTGTCCAGCCAATCACGCCGACCAGCGGCGAATAAAGCATGGGCAGGAGGAAACCTATCTCGAAAAAACGCTTGCCTGGCACGTCGGTTCGTGAAACGGCCCATGCGAGGAATACGCCAAGGCCGCAGGATATGAGCATCACTGGCAATGCCAGTCCCATGGAATTCAGTGTGGCAGCCTGCGTCCATCCCCCATTGAATAGACCGGCGTAAACATTCTGGAGATTCTCCAGAGTCCAGGTGGCACGACGGGATCCGGGGCTGTGCGTGCGCAGGGAACCGTATAGCAGAGCACCCAACGGCGTCAGCACCAGACCGGCAATCAGCGCCAGCAACCCCCAGGACCACAGATTGCGTGCGCTGCTGCTGCCTGCCGGCGTAACCATGGTGTTCGCTACCATCTCAAGAGCCCGGGAGCAGTTCGGTGCGTTGTCGCTTAGCGCTTCCAGCCGAGAATACGGCGCATCTCAGGCATGAGCTTGTCGTAGTTGTTATCCCAGTCATCCATATCCGGAACCCAGCGGATGCGTTCAGGATAAGGTTGCCACCAACCGGTCTGCTTCAACTTTGGTACCGCTGTACGCTCGTCGACCACACCTTTCAGGGTCGGCTTGGCCTGCACGGCATGAATGGCCTTGACCCCTTCGGGCGTAAAGAACCAGGCACAGAAGAGCCGTGCGGCATTGGGGCGCGGAGCATTTTTCGAGATCGCCAGATAGGTGTTGGTGAAGGCCGGCGCAATCTCCGGATATGTCCAGGCAGTCTTGTCTCCCTTCATGAACTCGATCATGGCGACCGATTCCCAGTTCGGGATGAAAACGGAGATTGCCCCGGCGGCAAGATCCTCGCGCCCTGGCGCAGAGCCCGGGTACAGGCGCGGTGCCTGGGCCGCAAGTCTTTCAAGAAATTTCGGACCGTACTCCGGCTTGCGATAGAACATCAGGAATGTGGCAAACGGTACACCGCCGCCGGCCGGCTCGTTGATGCCGATCTTGCCCTTGAGCTTGGGATTGAGCAGGCCGTTCCAGGTCTTGAATAACTCCTTCGCCTCGGCATGTGGAATGTGGCTGGGGTTGTAGGAGATCATGATCTCCGTCCATTTCGGGCTGTAGGCAATGCCCGGAAGATAGGTGCCCTTATCCAGTTTCTTATCCAGATCGGCGAGTGTGTAGCGAAGGTAGAGTCCGTCTTCCGCCAGGTCACGCATCCCTGCCGGGTCAGCTGAGTAGTTCACATCCATGACATGCTGGCGTGCACGCTCCTCAGTCAGGAATTGCTGGGTACCCAGCACCCCGACCTTGCGATCCAGCTGCACCTTGATGCCAAAACGCGCCGTGAAGGCCTTGGCCATTTCCGTCATCTCGTCAACGGGCGAGCTGTAGCGGACCAGGAGCGTACCCTCCTTGCGTGCAGCCTCAATCAGCCTGGGTGTTATATCAACAGTCTCAACAGACTGTGCCTGCGCCTCCTGATGCACCAACAGACCACTGGCGCCTGCAGCAGCCAGTACTGTTCCTGCGCGCAGGAATGTCCTGCGTCCTTCCTGATGCTTGCTGTCCGACATAGAGCCTCCTCCTGTTGGATTGCTTCATGACAGCCGGTCCGGGCAGTTCTTTATTTTTTTCCATGCTACGGTCATTACTTGACAGGTGTCAAGTAAGACGGCAGCACACGGCTATAATTGGCGAAGCAGTCCCATTCCATTCTTTCTTAACTCCCTCTCAACAACGCCCATGACTCGCATCCGCGATGCGGACGCCACCCGTAACCGCATCCTGAAAGCGGCGGCCGCCCTCTTCTCCGAGAGGGGTTTCGACGGAGCGATTCTCTCCGAAGTGGCACGGCGCGCAAAGGTGAGCAAACAGCTGCTTAGCTATCATTTCCGGGACAAGGAAAGCCTTTTCCGCGAAGTCCATGATGTGAAGTTCCGTCCCGCTGTGGAATGGCATGACGCCATGGAAGACAACCCCACCGAGTTGATTGCCCGGCGCTTCATGCAAAGGGCGCAGGATCCAGACTATGTGCGGTTTCTGACATGGGACGCTGCCAGCCGGCCCCGAAAACCCATCCCTGGCCAGACAGACCGATACCGGCGCATCCAGGATTACGGCAAAGCCATAGCCCAGTTGCAGCAGGAGGGCAAAATCTCTTCCCGACATGACCCTCATTTGCTTCATCTGGCCGCTTTGTGCCTGGCGACCTACCCGCTGGCCTTTCCTCAGATCACGCACCTCGTCACCGGGCAGGCACCCACCCATCCAGCGTTCCAGAAGCGATGGAAACATTTTCTTGCTGCGGTTGGCAAAGCGCTGATGGAAGAAGAGGGGTTGCCACATGCAACGGCGGGTCTCAAGACCTCAAAACGAAACTGAATAAGCCGGCGGCAGGGCAGATTGCCCAAGGCGAATCGTACCCGCGGTTGGAAACCGGACACACCACTATTTTGCGACGCAATATCGCATTTCCGGTGAAAATCACGCCTTCGCCCGGCACCTGCTGGCGCTGTATCACGAACGGGTAAATTTCCCGTATCTCCCTCAATCCTGAGATGGAACATGAACCAGAAGAAGCAAGACTCACAGAGCATTCCGCCCCAGCCCGAGAAAACCGCCTCGGGCCGCACCATTTATCACTTTCGCCAGCACGCCTACCTCAACCTGCTGGACATCAAGCGCCTGGTGCCGGAGCAGGGCGACAGCCAGACTGAACTGGTGATCACCGAGAGCCTGATGAACCCGAACGGCTCGGCCCATGGCGGCTCGATCTTTTCGCTGGTGGACACTGGCATGTCCGGCGCGCTGCGCAAGCACATTGTGGAACCGGAATTCAGCGCCACGGTGGAAAGCAAGATCAATTACCTGAAGGCGGTCAGGGTGGGCAGCACGCTGTTATGCACCGCACGGGTGATCCAGCGCACCAGCCGCCTGGCAGTCATCGAGGCTGATGTGCACAACGAAAACAACGAACTGGTAGCCAAGGCCATGGCCACCTTTGCCATCCTGAAACCGAGAACCGACACGAGCAAGAAGGCCTGAAGCGGCCCCATCGACATTTCAGCAAGGAGGAGTCATGAACACGTCCGCTATCCTGCATGCGCTGGCCGCCCTGGCCGCAACGGCCACACTGGCAAGTACCCCGGGTCTCGTCCAGGCCCAGGCCTTCCCGACCAAGCCAGTGCGCATCATCGTGCCCTTTCCCACCGGCTCCAGCAGCAATGACATCGCCACGCGGGCCATC
>CAIPGJ010000412.1 GCA_903864555.1 uncultured Pseudomonadota bacterium
ACAAGCAGCGCCTGGAAGAGCTTGTTGCCGGCGAGTTGTGCGACATCCATGCGGCGCTCTTCGAGCCATACCAGGACATCCTCGGACTTCACATCAACCACCGAACGCAGCCTGCTCTGCTCCGCTTCGTCGCTCATGGCATGCAAGGATACAAACACCGCCACGCCAATGGCGGCAAAGAAGAGCACGAAAACGAAAAAGATGCCGATGACGTGGCGCTCCCGGAGCGCAAACAGTCGACGGTCGAGGGATTCGACGCTGGCCCAGCGCAATCGTGTCATCGTGCCCCCTGCGCGCCCGGTGCGTTGCGCCGGCTCAAGCGTTGCGCGCAAACAACGCGGGGGAATAGCCTCGGATGCCGGGGTAATGCTTGTTCGCCAGCCTGTCGTACTCGCTGCTGGCCCGGATGCCCTGAGAATAGGCATCCCGTGCATCCCGCAGGGCCGGAGAGGGACGCGGGAACGCCGCAACCAGTTGATCACCTGCCAGGGAAAGCTTGTCACCATCGCGCCCCCCATCCTGCCCGAGCCGGTCGGCGGCATGGGCCGGCAGGGTGAGGCCCAGGGCCATCAGGAGGGCGACGACCAGAATCCAGAGGCGGGATCCACGCGGGATGCTCAATTCACCAACTCCCTGATCTTGTCGGACAGGCGCAACGGGCTGAACGGCTTCACGAAGTAGGCATCCACCCCCAGCCCGGCGGCGGCATGCCGATCCTCAGGATTGTTGCGCGCGGTGACCAGGACAACCTTGCCGTGTCCGCCGGAGGGACGCTGACGGTACTGCCGCAGGAATTCCAGCCCGTCCATGCTGCCGGGCATCATGATGTCCAGGACAATCAGTGCCGGATGGATGGCATCGACCAGCAGCAGTGCTTCATCAGCGCTAGCGGCTTCGCGCACCTTGTAGTGGCTGGACAAGGTCAGGGCGATGAGCCGACGCAGGTCTTTGTTGTCGTCGACGATGAGTATCTGTTTCACAGAAAATCCTGAAGCCGCGGCTTACTGTTGAAAACGTGAAGTAGCCGTTTGTTCGCATTTCAGCGGATAAACGGCAAAAGTGAATAAATTATCGTGGTGGACCTTACCTAAAATCATAAAAATGATCAACTATTGTCGCGCACTTATTTAAAAATAGTTGCCGTCTGCCCCTGTGATCCCCAAAATACACTGGCAAACAAAGAACAATTACGCAGTATTTTCCATATCCCCCTGAAAGACACCCTCATGGACAGACGAACACTCCTGACCAGCGCAGCCATGCTTACCGCGGCAACAACGCTGGGGCATGCCGCCACCCCCGCCGCACAGAGTCATCACCATCACGGTCAGTCGGCGCAGGCCGAATTGCTGCTGGACGTGGTGTCCGACTGCATCATCAAGGGGGAGCTCTGCCTGGCCCATTGCCTGATACTGCTGGGCGACGGTGACAAATCCGTGGCCGGCTGCGCGCGCTCCGTCAATGAGACGCTGGCGCTGTGCGAGGGATTGCGCAAACTGGTGGCGCAGGAATCAAAGCGCGCCAAGGCGGTGGCCCTGATTGCCATGAATGCCTGCCTGGACTGCGAAAAGGAGTGCCTGAAGCACGCCAAGCTGCACAAGGAATGCCGGGATTGCGCGGCGGCCTGCGCAGCCTGTGCCCGCGAATGCAAGGCCTACGCCGCCTGAGACACACACGGGGCGGACTGACCCACAGCCCCATCCATTACACCGGAAATGAAAATTTTTCTTTTCCCTGAGTCACTTGTGGCGGCCATCCACGTACATGGAGGACGCCCGGGTTGGCTTATGCACACAACCATCAACAGATTGATCATTTTAGATACTTAAGTGATCTCTGAGCGAGCGAACTCAACCACAACGAGCTGTTCACTCTGCCGGCAAACAGGCAAATGCCTGCCTGGAATCGTCTTTGAGCCAACTTTTGACTCAAGACAAACTGACCAGACAGAAAAACCGGAAAATATGAGAAACTGCGTGGAAATTCACTCATCGAGCGATTATGAACAGTCAGCCAGAAGAGGCCGTAACAACCCGGGAAGCAGCCAAGCTGCTGGGCATTTCGCTGCGCACCGCCCAGTTGTGGGTGGAGGCCGGGATTCTCAAGGCCTGGAAAACGGTCGGCGGTCATCGACGCATCCTGCGTACTTCTGTCGACGAATTGCTCGCACAACGCCAAGCACAGATTTCGCCTGCCACGCAGCCGGTGACGAGCGCATCAGACACCGCCGAAGCTGCCTCGGCAGATTTCAAGATGCTGGTGGTCGAGGACGATGCTGCACTGTTGCGCCTCTACGAACTGACCATTGCCGGGTGGAAACCTCCGGTGAGACTCACCCTGGTGGCAAGCGGCTGGGAGGCACTCATTGCCATGGGCCACGAAAAGCCGGACGTGCTGGTGACCGACCTGCGTCTGCCGGGGATGGACGGATTCAGGATGATGCGCGTGCTCACATCCGACCCGGAATTCAGCAAGAACATGCACATCATCGTGGTCACCGGTCTGGACAAGGGCGAGATCGAAGCCTTCGGCGGCCTTCCAGAGGGGATCACCGTGCTGCACAAGCCACTATCCTTCCCGGCGCTGGAAAAACTCGTCATCGAGAAGCGCCTGACCTCCTCCGGAAAACTGAACAATCAGGCCTGATGGGGCACTCGGGGGACGCATGCCTGCGTACCAGTCCGACAGCTGGAACGGCGTACGCCCAAGGAACGAGCTGGCCTCGCCCCTTAGGCAGCCCATGTGCAATCCCCGCCCCGGACGTGAATCCGTGAACCAGACCAGTCGTCACAGCAACATCCTTCGAGGCGGCCTGGGCCACCCCTACCCGTCTCCTTGCGGAATCAAGAGCCGGCTGAGGGCAGCCTGTGCAGTGGGGCTGCTGTTGCTCAACCTGATCTGCCTGGCCAGCGCCACGGCTGCCGACGGGCGTCAGGATGCAATCATCGTCGGCCTGGA
>CAIPGJ010000413.1 GCA_903864555.1 uncultured Pseudomonadota bacterium
CCCACGGCCTGAAAGCCCAGATCCCTCCCCCAGTCCTTGACCGTGGCTGCCAGCATTGCAAAATCAGTCACCATTCCCCATCAATGCATCTCCAGAAACGTCACCCGTGTCTGATCATAACAACGCCTGCCACATCAGCCTGCCGGATGCCGCTGCCACACGTGCACTGGGTGCCGATCTCGCCCGCGGATTGATGCCCGGACTGCAACTCCACCTGCATGGAGAGCTGGGCGCCGGGAAAACCACCCTGGTCCAGGGGCTGCTGGCAGCCCTGGGACACAACGGCCGGGTCAAAAGCCCGACCTACACGCTGGTTGAAGTTTATGAGCTTTCGAGGTTAAACTTATACCACTTTGATTTTTATAGATTCCGGGATGGCGACGAATGGCGCGATGCAGGGTTCTCGGAGGTCTTCGGTGGTGATGCCATCTGCATGGTCGAATGGCCGGAAAAAGCGGGAGATGGCTTGCCCCATCCTGACATCGACATCACGCTCCACGTCAACGCAGAGCCGGACACGCGGCGCGCCCTCATCGTTGCCCACACCACGGCAGGAGCCCAGTGCTGCGCATCGTTAGCCGCCTCCTTTTCGCCAGGAAAATCCTCCTGAGCACGGAACTGCTGGTCCGTCTCTCTGCTGTCGGTTTCGCTGCGTTGCTGCTCTCCCAGGTCGTGCTGGCCGCTGTGGGTACCAATCGTGCCCGGGCTGCAGACGCGCCCAGGGCGGAAGCTGCCCGGACCGAGGTGGTGCGCGCCCTGCGCATCTGGCCAGCGGCCGACTACACAAGGCTGACGCTGGAAACCCGCAATGCCGTGCGCTACTCGCTGATCGGCGTCAAGAATCCCGAGCGACTGGTACTTGACCTGGAAGGCGTCGACCTGCCCAGCGTACAGCAGCAATTGTCCAATCGCACACTGCAAAATGATCCCTACATCTCTGCCATGCGCGCCGCCCGCTACCAGCCGGGCATCGTGCGCCTGGTCCTGGACCTGAAGACTGAAGTCAAACCGCAGATCTTCAATCTGAAGCCAGTGGGCGAGTACGGACACCGGCTGGTGCTTGATCTCTATCCGGCCGTCGAGCGCGATCCCCTGCTGGCCATGCTGGAGCGCCAGGCCAGTACACCAGTCGTGATTCCGTCGGTGCCGCCCTTTGCCCTGCCGCCAGGGGAATCACGCTCGCCCTCAGCCCCAGCACCCACTGCGAATAATGGCGGCGCCCCACCGTCGGACAAAACACCCGCCCTCACTGAAACCCCACCTGTAGCGGCCACCGACACTGCACCTGTGCTGTCAGCAACGCCGCCAACTGCCGAGACAAAATCCGCCGCACGGCCAGCCGGCAAGCCACCGGCCAAACCGCCGGCCAAGCCGCTGGTCGATCGGATGATCACCATCGTGCTGGATGCCGGTCACGGTGGCGAGGACCCCGGCGCCCTGGGCCGCGGCGGCACCCGCGAAAAAAATGTCACCCGCGCCATTGCCAAGCGGCTGAAAGAAGCCATTGATGCTGAACCCAACATGCGTGCCGTGCTGACACGCGACGGCGACTACTTCATTCCCCTGGCGGGACGTGTGGAAAAGGCACGCCGGGTGCGTGCCGACCTGTTCGTTTCCATCCATGCCGACTCCTTCATGCAACCGCACGCCCGCGGCTCATCGGTATTCGCCCTGTC
>CAIPGJ010000414.1 GCA_903864555.1 uncultured Pseudomonadota bacterium
GACAGGGCCCACAGCAGCAGCAACACCACTTTGCGCTGCAGGTTGTAGCCAACCTTGATCGACTCCTTGTGCTCGTGCGTCGCATGATTGACCGCATCGTAGCCCTTGGGCTCGAAGAAAAAGTGGCCCGTCTGGCGACTCACCATCGCCACCAGCCATCCGACCAGGGCTGCAAGGGCGGGATTGAAGAACAGCACGGCATATGCGTACAGGAAGCTGAGCGCACTGAGAAAATGCAGGGACTGGTTGATGCGGCTGTGGTGGTAGTAGCGATGGTCATCCCAGCGCTGGGTCCGCAAGGCTTTCATGAAATCATTCATTTTCACTCCTGTTGTTTTGTTGGTCGGCTGCAACGCCGGCGAGAGGCCGGCCGTCATTGCAATACCAGGCAGCGGAAAAACAATGGCACCGCAAGACGGAGGCTAAGGTGCAATTGCTACGGTTTGGTGAAGGAGTTGCTACAAGGCGATTAAAGATGTGATTGCCCTGCCCTCACGCGCAACGCTGCCCCTGCCTGTCTGCTTTGGCGGACGTCGCAAAATCATCATGAAATTGCAATGAATCTGCATTGAAGCGGAGGCATGCTGAATGGATGTGGAGCGATAACCTGCTTTCTGAACAACTGCCCGGCGCAGGCAGCTCGATGCGCATCGCAGTGGTGACCGAGACCTATCCGCCCGAGGTCAATGGGGTCGCCCTCACCGTATCTCGCTTCATCGAGGGACTGCGCAAGCGCAACCACGACATCCATCTACTGCGTCCGCGGCAAAGCCAGATGGAATGCGCGGACGACTCGCCCAACTTCCGGGAATTCCTGGTGCGCGGGTTGCCGATCCCCCGTTATCCCGGGCTGAAGATGGGAATGCCGGCCCGAAAATCCATTGAACGCCTCTGGACCCTGCACCGCCCCGACCTTGTGCACATCGTCACCGAAGGCCCCCTCGGATGGTCGGCCCTGCAGGCATCCACCAAACTCAGAATTCCGGTGTGCTCCGATTTCCGCACCAACTTCCATGCCTACAGCCGGCATTACGGCATGAGCTGGCTGACCAAGCCGATTGCCGCCTATCTGCGCAAGTTCCACAACCGCACCATGCTCACCATGGTGCCCACCGAAGCCATGCGCACCAGCCTGACCGGGCTGGGCTTTCGCAATCTGCGGGTGGTGGCAAGAGGCGTGGATACGCAGTTGTTCAATCCGGCAAGGCGCAGCCAGGCGCTGCGGCAGGCCTGGGGCGCGGCGGCAGACGACCCGGTCATCATCCACGTGGGCAGGCTGGCTGCCGAGAAGAATCTGGATGTGCTGATTGCCGCCCACACACAGATACGTCGGACAACGCCCAGAGCCCGCCTGGTGCTTGTCGGTGATGGTCCCTTGCGCAACAGCGTCCTCGAGCGCTGCCCGGATGCCATCTTCTGCGGTGTGCGCAAGGGCGAGGACCTCGCAACACATTACGCATCGGGGGACATCTTCCTCTTCCCGAGCGTGACGGAAACCTTCGGCAATGTCACGGTCGAGGCAATGGCCAGCGGGCTGGCCGTCGTCGCCTATGATTATGCGGCTGCGGCTGCCCACATCGGGCACGGCCATAGCGGCCTGCTGCCGGCCTACGACAACCCGCAGGCGTTCGTCAGGATGTCCACGGAGCTGGCCACCCAGCCCGACATGATCCGCTCGCTGGGAAGCAATGCCCGACTGACAGCCGCCTCCCTCGACTGGGACAAGGTGGTTCATGAACTGGAACAGCTGTTCCGCAGCGTGGCGATGCGCAAGGTCGGCCCTGCCGCCGGCATCGGCCCTGCCATGACAGGCGTCACCACATGAGACAGACGCAAAGGTCCATCGCTGCGCCGGCAGTGCCGCCCGGGAAACCCTGCTTCCCGCATTCACGACATCGTCACATGACATCGCTACGCTGCCACGCTGGCTCAGCGAAGCGGAAATGGAGGAACGGTTGCTGCTCGAAAACGTGATTGACCGATTCGACCAGACCCTGTTCGACTGGATCTGCTCCCGCTCGCTGGTCTACAACACCTGCTGGGAGGATCCGGCGGTGGATAGAAAGGCGCTGGAATTGCAGTCGGATGACCGGATGCTGGTCATCACCAGCGCCGGCTGCAACGTGCTCGACTACGCACTGACCGGCGTGGCACGCATCCATGCCGTCGACGCCAACCCGCGCCAGTCTGCACTGCTGGAGCTGAAGCTGGCCGGACTGCGCCGCCTTGAGTTCGAGGACTTTTTCAAGGCTTTCGGTACCGGCCGCCATGACCGCTTCGAGGCGATCTACCGCAGCGCCCTGCGTCCTGAGCTTTCCGAATTCGCCCGCAGTTACTGGGATCGGCATGTGAACTGGTTCAGTTCCCCTGGGGGCAGTTTCTACTATCGGGGCTTGTCCGGCAGGGTTGCGCAAGGTTTCAGCGGTTACCTGCAATTGCGGCCTGCGCTTCGGTCGGGCATCCAGGCCCTGCTGGAATCCCGGGACCTGGCCGAGCAGCGCGACATCTATGACAGGCTGGTGCAACCCCACCTCTGGAATGCGGCGGTCAACTGGACGCTGTCGCGGCAGATCACCATGAGCATGCTGGGAGTGCCTCATCCACAGCGCAAGGAAGTGCAGCGGCAGCACGAGAAAGGCGTGGCCGGCTTCATCAGGGACGCCATCGAGTACGTGTTCAGGACACTGCCCCTGCAGAGCAACTACTTCTGGACCGTGTACCTGCGTGGCCACTACACCGAAGAATGCTGCCCCGAGTATCTCAAGCCGGCCAATTTCGCACGCTTGAAAGCTGGCGCGGCCGATGTCGTGCAGGTCCATACGCAAACGGTCACCGGTTTCCTGCAGGCCAGCCAGGAGCAGATTTCGAAGTTCGTCCTGCTCGATCACATGGACTGGATGAGTTCCTGCCATCCAGCCGCCTTGCAGGAGGAGTGGCATGCCATCATGGTGCGCGCCGCGCCATCGGCCCGCATCATCTTCCGCAGCGCCCATCACAAGCCGGCCTACCTGGACAACCTGCGCATAGGCGGCCGGCCCTTGCGCGAAGCACTCAACTTCCACGACGGCCTGGCCTGGGCGCTGCAACCCATGGACCGGGTGCAAACCTACGCCGGCTTCCACATCGCGGACACGCCGGCATGATCAACGGCACCCCCGGCCAGCCCCTGCGCTCCAGCCTCTACAGCGACGGCCTGGTGCTGTGGCATCTGATGCGCGGCCAGCGCGGGGGGGCAGACGAGGGCCATGCCAACAGCCTGCAACGCTTCTATGCCCCCCAGGCCGAGCACTACGATCATTTCCGTGAGCGCCTGCTGCAGGGCCGGCGCGAACTGATCGAAAGGCTGGCCCCCCAACCCGGGAACACCGTGGTGGAACTGGGAGGCGGCACCGGTCGCAATCTGGAATTCTTCGGCCCGCGCATGCTGTCGCTGGAGCGTGTCGATGTGGTCGACATCTGCCCCGCCCTGCTCGATGTCGCGCGCAAGCGCTGCGATGCATGGCCCGGTGTGGCCCGCGCCATCCAGGCCGACGCGGCACATTACCAGCCTGAGTGGCCGGTCGATCGCGTTTATTTCTCCTATTCCCTGACCATGATGCCGGACTGGCGCGCCGCGATCGAGAACGCCGTGCGCATGCTCAAACCGGGCGGCTTGCTGGGCGTGGTGGATTTCTATGTTTCATCGAACCGTCCCGAACCCGGTTTCGTGCGTCACAGCCTGCTGGCACGTCGCTTCTGGCCACGCTGGTTCGCCCACAGTGGCGTTCACCCGAGCGCTGATCATCTGCCAGCCCTTCGGGAGCACACCCGCCTTGTCCATTGCAGCGAGCACCTGGCCCGCATCCCCTACCTGCCGGGACTGAAGGTACCGTACTACCTCTACGTAGGCCGCAAGCGCGCGCGCTAGGTGCCGCCGGTTTGCATACCCCGCACCCCACGCCCACTCAAAGTACTGGCGCCAGCCTGGACCGAAGCGCCAAAGGACTTTCCGGTGGCAGGGGCTTCAGGGATGAATCGGCAGCAGGAAAGCCCCGATTCGTTACGGTGGCTGCTGCGTCATCATTCTGCCACAAAGTCTTCATCTCGCCGTAACACCACACCGGCACACTGCACTCAATTGTACCCAGGGGAACTCGTCATGAGCGAATGCATCCAGATCCGAAACGTATCCAAGACTTATCACGGAGACAAGGCCCTCGACAACGTCAGCCTCAGTATCGGGCAGGGCGAGATGGTCGCCCTGATCGGCGCATCCGGGTCGGGGAAGTCGACGCTCCTGCGTCACATTTCCGGACTCACAGTCGCGGATTCTGGCAGTGCCTCTGAAATTTCCGTGCATGGCCGAATCGTGCAGTCTGCGGGCAGGCTGGCCCGTGATGTGCGTGACATCCGTGCGGGCATCGGGTTCGTGTTCCAGCAGTTCAACCTGGTCGACCGCCTGCCGGTGATCACCAATGCACTGGCCGGCATGCTTCACGGC
>CAIPGJ010000415.1 GCA_903864555.1 uncultured Pseudomonadota bacterium
CTTGAAGCCCAGGGCGGCGACTTCGCGCGCCACATCGAGCACGGCATGCGGCGGGCAGACGGAGAACACGATCTCGGCCTGCGCCAGGGCTGCGGCGAGGCTGTCCGCCTCGATGAGGCCGGCCGCCTTGGCCCGCGCCCGCGTCGACTCGCTGCGCCCGGTGGAGACCCAGACGACCTTGTGGCCGGCATCGACCAGACGCGCGGCGACGCCGGAGCCCATTTCTCCCGGATGCAGCATGGCGATGGTTTTGCCCATGAACGGTTTCCCTCTGTGTTGGTTGGTTGATTGTCTGGCAGATGATCTGGCCCGGTGATGCCCGGGCCGGATGAAGGTTTGATCAAAGGGGGAATGTTAACGCCATTGGCCAGAGTCGGGGGCCAGGGCCGGAGAGGCCAGGCCACCATGAGATACTCGACGCTGCCCGGTCACACGCTGCCCGCCCTGCCGGCGCAGGCGAACAACACCAACGGAACCGCGTGGCTGCACTCAATTACCTGTACGTGCTGTCCTTCTTCACGGTCGTCATCGTGCGCGCCGGTCGGCTGCTGCTCGCCCTGTACGCGCTGCGCCTGGACGCCGAGCCCTTCACCGTGGGACTGCTGGCGGCGACCTTCTCCTTCCTGCCCATGACCATCAGCTACTGGGTCGGGCGCATCTCCGACCGCTTCGGCTCGCGCTGGCCCATGCTGTGGGGCATCGCCGGCGGCGGCATCGGCATCCTGGTGCCCTTTTTCTTCGAGAACATGGTGGCGCTGTTCATCGCGGCCATCCTCAACGGCTTCGCGTTTGCCTTCTACAACGTGGCGCTGCAGAACGCCATCGGCCTGGTGAGCACCCCGGAGAACCGCACGAAGAACTTCAGCAACTTCACCATGGTGGTATCCATCGGCACCCTGGTCGGGCCGATGATGACGGGTTTCTCGGTGGACTGGACCGGCCATGTCCACACCTGCCTGTGGATCGCCCTGTTCACGCTCATCCCCATCGCCATGCTGGTGATCAGCGGCGGCATCCTGCCCCCGGGCAGCGGCAACAAGCAGAAGGAAGCCAGCGGCAACATGCTGGAAGTGCTGACCGACCCGGGCATGCGACGCACGCTGATCCTGAGCAGCCTGATGCAGACCGGCTTTGACCTGTTCAATTTCTACATGCCGGTGTACGCCCACAGCGTCGGGCTGTCAGCCTCGGCCACCGGGGTGCTGGCCGGCGTGTTCGCCATCGCCGGCTTCCTGGTGCGCATGATCCTCGACTGGCTGATCAAGCGCTTCACCGTGGAGACCGTGCTCAAGGGCGCCTTCATCCTGAGCGCCCTCGGGTGGTTCCTGGTGCCCTTCTTCACCGACATCCTGATGCTGTGCGTGATCAGCTTCGTGTTCGGTTTCGGCATCAGCATCGGCCAGCCCATCACGCTGTCACTGTCTTTCAGCAATGCCAAGGACGGGCGATCTGGCGAGGCCATGGGCGTGCGCCTCATGGTCAATCACGGCACGCGCGTGGTGGTGCCGCTGCTGTTCGGCACCATAGGCACGGCCTTCGGCGCCTTTCCGGTGTTCTGGATCAACGGGCTGATGCTGCTGTCGGGCCTGCTGCTCACGCGCAAGGGCAAACTGGTCGCACCGAAGGACTGATGAGGGACGGACTGAGGGACTGAGCAGCGCCCGGCGGGTCATGCGCCCGGATGGGGCCCCACATCGATCAGCGGTGCCAGGGCCGCAGCCAGCGCCAGCAGTTTCGCATCGGACAGGCGCGGACCGACCAGTTGCAAGCCCACCGGCAGACCCAGCACGCCGCGTCCGGCCGGAATGCCCACGCAGGGCACATGCAGCAGCGTCCACATGCGGTTGAAGATGGCATTGCCGGTGGTGTGCAAGCCCTTGGGCGCCTCACCTGGCGAAGCCGGGGTCAACACCACGTCCAGGTCGGCACCGAACAGCCGGTCGAATACCGGCCTTGCCGCATCGGCGGTGGCATAGGCCGCCAGCAGGGTTTCATTGCTGATCGCTTCGCGGTTCTCCACCTTGGCGCACAGGTCATCCGAAAGTTGCGACCGGGCGGTGACGTACTCCGGCATGAACGAGGCACCGCCCTCGCGGCTGGCGATGACATTCTGTGCCTGAGGCACGCCATCAAACGAAGCCGGCAGCACCAGTTCACTCACGCGTGCGCCTGCCGCGGCCAGCCGTGCGGCTGCCGCTTCGAGCGCCGCTTCGCCGGAAGGCTCGATGTGCTTCCACACCGGGCTGCGGCAGATGCCCACGCGCAGTCCCTGCACCGCCGGTGGCGTGCCCGCCGGCTTCAAACCCATGGCCTCGGCCATCAGGGACAGATCGGCCACCGAGCGGCCATACCAGCCCACCGTGTCCAGGGTCGGGGAGGACATGCGCGCGCCTTCGCGGCTGACCAGGTTCCAGCTGGGCTTCATGGCATAGATGCCGGTGAAGGCGGCCGGACGGATCACCGAGCCGCCAGTCTGCGTACCAAAGGCCAGCGGCACCATGAAGTCGGCCACCGCCGCACCCGAGCCGGAGGAGGAACCACCCGGTGTGTGTGCCAGATTGTGCGGATTGCGCGTGAGCGCCTTGCGTCCGCTGGAGGCGAATTCCACGGTGTCGGTCTTGCCCAGGACCATTGCGCCACGGCCGCGGGCGATGGCCACGCAGGCGGCATCGCGCCCCACCTGCAGCCCGGCATAGATGGCCGAGTTCTGCGTGGTCGGGTAATCCGCCGTGTCGATGACGTCCTTCACGCCGATGGGCAGGCCGTGCAGCAGGCCGCGCGGCGGGCACTTGTCCAGCTCGCGGGCGTCGCGGATCGCGCGCTCCGGATCCACATGCAGCCAGGCCCGCACCAGTGGATCACGCGCGGCAATGCGCTCCAGACAGGAGCGCACCAGCGCCTCGCAGGAAAGCTTGCCCTCGCGTATCTGCAGGGCGGCTTGGGCAGCAGTCAGTTTGCAGGGTTCCATGGTTCAGGCCTTGGTTGATTGGAGATACCAGTCCATGATTTCGCTGCCGGTGGCAGCCCAGACCTTCGGATGTCGCATGATGTGGGCCAGCGCCTCGTCCAGCGCGCCGATGCGATAAGGC
>CAIPGJ010000416.1 GCA_903864555.1 uncultured Pseudomonadota bacterium
CCTGCCCAAGCGTTGTCCCAGTGGCTCGGTGATGACGCGCGCCAGGATGTCGCTGGGGCTGCCCGCGGGAAACGGCACCACCAGGCGCACGGCGCGACTGGGCCAGGCATCCACCGCGCCGTCGGCTGCGCAGGCGGCACCGGCCATGAACGTGAGTGTCGCTGCGGCGAGGATCGCCTTGCTTTTCATGAGCGGCTCCGATTCATGTGAGTGGTCGTCATCGGCTCATCGCCCCGTGAACTTCGGCTTGCGCTTTTCCTTGAAGGCCGCCACCGCCTCGCGGTGGTCCTCGCTGGAGCGCACGATGGGCATGCTGGAGGCGGCCAGGTTGAGCGCGGTGCGCAGGTCCGTGTCCAGGCCCTGCTGCACGATCTTCTTGGTCAGGCGCAGCGCCAGATTGGGATGACCGGCGATGCGTGCGGCAAAGGCCAGGGTCTTTTCCATCAGCAGTTCGTCGGGATGGACCTCGTCCACCAGTCCGATGCGCAGGGCCTCCTCGGCCTCGACGAAATCCGAACTCCAGAACATCTGCAGCGCCTTCGACAGACCCACCACCCGCGGCAGGTAGTACGCGCCGCCAGCGCCCGGGATCATGCCGATGCGGTTGTAGGTCTCGGCGAAGCGCGCGCTCTTCGCCGCAAAGCGCAGGTCGCACATCAGCGCGATATCCATGCCGCCGCCAGTGGCCAGGCCGTTGACCGCCGCAATCAGCGGCTTGTCGATCTCGTCGAACTTGAGCGCCAGGCGTTGGGTATCCAGAATGCGATCACGCATGTCGGCGGGGGATTCCTGCGCGCTGTCATCGAACTTGCCGACATCGCCCCCGCTGGTGAAGGCGCGGCCGGTGCCGGTGATGACGATGACGTTCACCTGGTTGCTGGTGCGGCATTCCTCCAGCGCCACCAGCCAGGCCTCGCGCATCTCCGGCGTGAAGGCATTCAACTTTTCCGGCCGGTTGAGGGTGATCACGGCCACCTTGTCGGCGCCGACCTCGAATTTCAGTTGCTCCGACATCAATCCATCCCCATTTCAGAATAAGCGGCCATCAGCCGGCTGCAATACCATCAACCACGATGACCCGCTCGCGCACCAGCCGGTCGTACTCCGCTTCCATGCCGATCTCGCGCAGCACCGCGCGCGCATCGGAACCCGGCCTGGGTGCCGGGCGCCCCACCTGCACCGGCGTGCGCGACAGGCGCGGTCCGGGCGCCGTGGTGGTCACCGGGCCGATGTCGTCATGCTCGCGCGTGACGCTCAGGCCACGCGCCTTCACCAGCGGGTCCTGCAACAGGCCCACCATGTCGCTGACCACGCGATGGGCACCGATGCCGGCGGCGGTGAGCAGACTCACCCATTCATCGACCGGGCGTGCAGCCAGGCGCTGCGCCAGCGCCGGCCCCTGCAGCGAGGCCAGGTCCGCCAGTGCCGCGCAGCCTGACAACTGGCCTGGCTGCGCGGCGAGGAAGAACCAGCCATCCGCTGCCTGGTACATACGATACAACGCGTGATGCCCCAGCGCCTCCTGGCCATGCGGCTCATCCCATTGCTTGCCCGGATACGACTGCAGCAACCCGGACTGCAGCAGGGTGGCGGTGAAGGCCAGGGCCGTGTCCACATGCTGGCCCTTGCCGCTGTGCTGGCGGTGGAACAGCGCCAGCGAGATGGCGTAAGCGCCCATCAGGCCGGTGCCGTAGTCATTCGCCGCAAAAGGTGCCAGCGCCGGCTTCTCACTGCCGTAGCGCACCATCATGCCGCTCATAGCCTGCGCGATGGATTCGTGCCCGGGGCGCGTGGCATAGGGGCCGTACTGGCCGAAGGTGTTGAGCGAGCAGTAGACGATGCCGGGACGGCGCGCCTTCACCTGCTCGTAGCCGATCCCGAGGGATTCGGCCACGCCCATGCGGTAGTTCTGCAGGATGACATCGGCCTGGTCGACCAGCTTCCAGAAGATGGCCAGGCCTTCCTTCGTTTTCAGGTCGAGCAGGACACTGCGCTTGCCGCGGTTGATGTCGTTGTGCGAGGACACCGGATTGCGATGCGGGCTGTCGATCTTGATCACGTCCGCGCCGAATTCGGCCAGCGTGCGTCCGCAGGTCGGGCCGGCCAGGATGATGCACAGGTCGAGCACGCGCACGCCCTGGAGCGCGCTGCGCAGGTCCTGCTCGGTGGCCGGCGGCAGTGCGGCAGGCGGGCGCGCCAGGTCCTGCAGCACCGAGGCGCGATCCGCATCCGGCAGGGAACGTGACTTGCGCACGGCGCCGGGCGTGTCGGCGAGGCGCACATTGATGCCCGGCCCGCGGAAGCGCCCCAGCACCGGGTCGTCGAAGTCGGCAATGATGTCGCTGCCCAGGGCATGCGGATGTTCCAGCCACTCGGCGCTGGTATGGCAGGTGGCGCCCTCGGTGCCAAGCTCGGCATTGTGGATTTCCCACTCGGCCGCGGTGCGGGTACGGAAGATCTCGTCGAAGCGCCGGCCCAGTTCCTCGTCACTGGTGCCGGCATCGCGGATCTTCGCCATGCCAATCACCTGGATGAATTCCTCGAATTTCTTGTTGCCGGCGAAGTAGCGGAACCAGCGCCCGTCCTTGGTCGGCAGTTGCCGCGACCATTCGAAGGTCTTGGGCACGGGCGGCGCATTGTGCACCTTGATGCCCATGTTGCTGAGCGCGGTGAAGGTGGCATCGTAGAGCGGCATCTCGATGCGCTGGCCCAGGCCCGAGCGCTGCCGTGCATTGAGCGCCATGGTAATGCTCACCGCGGAGAGGAAGGCGGCATAGGCCGAGGAAAACGGAATCACCGTGTACACCGGGCGACCGGTGGTGGAGCCGGCGGGTGGTCGATAGGCGCCGGTGGCCGCGCCCAGCACGCCCTCCCAGGCGGCCACACCGGC
>CAIPGJ010000417.1 GCA_903864555.1 uncultured Pseudomonadota bacterium
AGGTGAACTGCTGGCCCTGTGGAACGACCGCCGGCGGCCCAGCAGCAAGGTGAAGCAACTGGCCCTGGCCCACATCGGGGAACTGAACACCCGCATCCTGGAAATGCAGGCCATGAAGTCCACCCTGGAGAAACTGGCCCAGCACTGCCATGGCGATGAGCGGCCGGATTGCCCAATATTGCAGGGTTTGGAGGGATCACCCCAGAGTCAATGCCTGAATCTTCCCGCCAAGCGAAACCCGGAAGGCAGGCGCACCTCACGTTGAATCCAGGCTATCGGCCGTTCACTGCACCGTGCCGCATCCGGGCTTCGCCGACTGCACTACTGCACTGCAAGCTTATTTCCATTGACGCCTGAGAAACCATTCGGCGTACTTTCTGTCGGCAATTCGAACATGCTCGCTCCACCATCCAACCAGCGTTTGGACGATATCAGCGTCTAACTTGTTCTGTAGCGCCAGGCGCAACAGCACCCTGAAAGAGGAAAGGTACTCCTTGTGCTGACTGATATGTGCATCCGTGTCCGGAAAGGAGTGGATCTGCATGAGGCTCTCTTCCACAGCAAAATGCATGACGCTTCGGTCCAGCAGGAGCGTGAGGCTGGAGTGGATCGCGTGCCAGGAATTGCGCCTGGCATCTACGCCTGTCAGAGCCACCAGTCTTTCGAGTTCAGCGAATATTTCCATGTGCTGAGCATCGATCTCCTCAATTCCGACACGCAGTGCACCCCCTGGATCAACTGACCGTGGCATCGGATAGGCTTCTGAAACGACGTGAGCGAAATTCATGGCTTCATATTCAGTATTTTTATTGAATTTAGCCCTTTAAAAATTGATCTTTTTGATCAAAATCAATTTTTACCTACACAGCACCTCGCCTCATGCAAATGGCATAAGCATTGAATATGACGACGAGCACCCTCTCTCCACTTGCATGACTCGTGCGCCTCACGCTTCCAAAGCAGGCGGGGAACTTGAGGGAATCCACCCATGCTGGCCTTTAAGCCCGGGGCGACGGAACTTCTGTGTTGAGCGTTCACGGACTGTGCAAACGGGAATGAGCGCAGCGATCAGCAGCCTGTCAGGAATCCAGTCTTTCGACAGGGAACAGTTCTTGTGGTCATTGCGCTGTAGGCACCCCACCGGACAGGGTGACAAACGCAATCTTGGTGATGCCGGCGCGCTGGGCCAGCGCCATGGTCATCGCCACCCGCTCATAGGGCGTCTTGCGATCAGCGCGCAGGTGCAGTTCCGGCGCGGGACCGCCCTTCACGAACAAGGACCGGAATTGCACATCGATCTGGGCATCCGCCATGGCCTTGCCGTTGAGGTGGACCGTTCCGGCAGCATCGATGGCGCACTGGACCACCAGGGGCTTGTCCTCCAGACGGGTGCTCTCCACCCGCGGCAGGTCCACCGGCACGGCCTGATGGAACAGCGGCGCGGTGATGATGAAGATCACCAGCAGCACCAGCATCACGTCCACCAGCGGCGTGGTGTTGATCTCGGCCATGGGCTGGGCCTGGGCGCTGGCCTGGCGAAAGCTGCCAAAACTCATGGCATCACCCTGCCCGTGCCGCCCGCCTCCGGCTTCAGCCCACCCACCAGCCAGGCATGCAGGCTGTTGGCAAAGCCATCCAGTCGGGCCAGCACCAGGCGATTGGTGCGGGTGAAGGTGTTGTAGGCCAGCACCGCGGGGATGGCCACGAACAGGCCGGCTGCCGTCATGATGAGCGCCTCGCCCACCGGCCCCGCCACCTTGTCCAGCACCACCTGCGATGCGCCTGAGAGGCCGACCAGCGCGTGGTAGATGCCCCACACCGTGCCAAACAGCCCGACAAAGGGCGCCGTCGAGCCGACCGAAGCGAGAAGCGTCAGGCCGCCCTCGACCCGGGCCTGGGCCACGGCGATGGCCTGCTGCAGCGTGCGGCCGACGTACTCCCCCGCATCCACGCCGGCGCCAATGCCGCTGGCCGAACGTGACTGCAAGGACCGCGCCGCCGCCAGCGCCTCACCGGCCACCCCGGCGAAGATGCCGGTCGCGTCCTGCGCGGCCATCGACTGCAGCGCCGCATCGGGCGAACCCGCCTCCCAAAATGACTGCAGCCCCGCAACCGCGCGACGCAGCCGCCAGTGCGCCAGCACTTTGCCGGCAATCACATACCAACTGGCCGTGGACATCAGCAACAACAGCACCGCCACGGCATGCGTGACGGCATCTCCCTGTGCCCAGAACTGGGCGATTCCAAGTGTTTGGTTCATGGCTTCCTGTTCGGTTTGATCATCGGGTGTCACTGCACCCGTTACCTGACGTGAAAATCAATCGGCACCAGCACGCTGGACATGACAGGCGTGTCACCCCGGCGTGCCGGCACGAATCGCCATTGCCTGACTGCCGCCAGCGCAGCCTCGTCGAGCCGTGCATAGCCGCTGCCATGCCGAATGTCGACTGCCTCGGGCAAGCCCTGAGGCGTCACTCTTACCGACAGCAGCACACGCCCCTCCTCGCGCAGTCGCCGCGAGATGGCCGGATAGACCGGCGACGGAGTGTTGAGGGAGTCGGCATCGAAGCGTGCGGCTGTCACCGACACTGGCGGTGGTGGCGGTGGCTCGGCCACGGCGACCGCCGCGGCGCGAGGCGCCACCGGGGCCGTGGCCGGAAGCTCGCGCGGTGGCACGGGTGGCTGCGGCGCAACCGTGAAGGCGGCGGCCGGCGCGCTGTCAGCGGCCGCCGTCATGATGGGCAGCGGTGCTGTCACCGGCGCAGCCTTGCGTGGTGGCGGGGGCGGCGGCTTCTGTCTTTCTGACGGCGGCAGTTCGATAAGGCGCACATCCAGTGGCGCCAGCAGCAGTTCACGTGCCTGGCGCGCCGCCGGATGCAGGAAGAAGGCCAGTGCCGCCGCATGCACCGCGATCACCACGGTGATCCTGAATGCGGTGCGCAGCAGCGCTTCCCGATCGATGCCGGCATCGAAGGCAGATGCAGTCATGGCGATAGCAGTGCCGCCATTTCTGCCGATGACGGCTTGCCCACGACGAACTGCGGCTCGCCGGTGCGGCCAAACAAGGCCAGGTAAGGCGTCATCCCGCGCCACTTCGGATCGATGCCATGGCGCAAGGCGCTGGCCTGGCCATTGAACACGTACAGCCGGTCGGCTTTACGGTAGTGCGGCTCTGCCAGCCAGGAAGCGGGCTGGCTGGCTCCATCCATGACCACCACCGCCAGAGTGGTGCGCGACTTCGACTTCTTCAGCTCGGCCGCCACGGATTCGATGACATCGGGACAGTAGGCGCAGTCGGTGGTGGTGAACACCACGATGCCGGGACGGGGCAGTTCCTTCTTCAGGCTCTGCCAGGTGCCCCGCTCGAACGACCGGGTTGCCGCGGGCGGTGC
>CAIPGJ010000418.1 GCA_903864555.1 uncultured Pseudomonadota bacterium
CGGATTTACGTGCCTTCACCAGGCCTTGCTGCGAGTCCTGATCATGATGTTTTCCTTGCAGGCAGCCGGCCGAGGATATCGCGTGCATCAGCCTCGTAACAACGGATGTTCTTCAAGAGCAAGCTGATGCAAAGGCCATGAGATCAGCCCGTTGGCCAAAATCCCCCCGCTGGCCTGCGGCCAGTCGGCCCCCTTTAACAAGGGGGTAAACCTGGCGGTCCCCGGCAATTGACGAAGAGCCTTTGACAAGGGGGTTAACCGCGCTGCATTCCGGTCCCCGCCGGGCCAGCAACCCGGCCGCCGTAAAATGCAGCTTCACCCCTGCGGAAGAACCCCACCCCATGACCATTTCCATGTACCAGGCCAGTGTGCCGCGCTTTGTCGGCATATTGAACAACCTCACGGCCATCCTCGATAAGGCGGCGCTGCATGCCGAGGGGAAGAAGATCAAGCCCGAGGCGCTCACCGCCTTCCGCCTGTATCCGGACATGCTGCCCTTCACCAGCCAGATCCAGATTGCCTGCGATGCCGCCAAGGGCGTGACGGCGCGCCTGGCCGGGTTGGAGGTGCCGCGCCATGAGGACACCGAGCAGACTTTCGATGAGTTGAATGCGCGCATTGCCAGGACCATTGCCTTCATCCAGAGCGTGACCCCGGCGCAGATCGACGGCACCGAAGGCAAACACATCGTGTTGAAGATCGGTGGGAAGGAAATGCCTTTCACGGGCATCGACTACCTGCTGTCCTTCGCGTTGCCGAACTTCTACTTCCATGTCAGCACCGCCTACAACATCCTGCGTCACAACGGCGTGGACATCGGCAAGCGCGACTTTCTGGGCGGGCAGTGAGGCTGTCGACGGTCAATGCCTATGATCACATTAATTGCCAGAAGCCAATAATGGTATGCATGAGCATGCAGAATTGATCATATTGCATGCCGATGCATCCTGACCCAGCGACCCCCCTGCAGTGAAACTCCCCGAGACCCTGCGCGCGCTGCGCCACCGCAACTACCGGCTCTACTTCGCCGGCATGCTGGTGGCGCTGGCCGGGGTGTGGATGCAGCAGATGGCCATGGGCTGGCTGATGTACCGGCTCACCGATTCGGTGTTCATGCTCGGGGTGGTGGCCTTTGCCTGGCAGATCCCGGTGCTGTTGCTGGGGCCGCTGGGGGGCGTGCTGGCCGACCGTTACGACCGGCGCGGTGTGCTGCTGGTGACGCAGTCGCTGGGTTTTGTGGTGACGCTGGTGCTGGCCCTGCTCACGCTGAGCGGGCGGGTCGAGTCCTGGCATCTGGTGGTGGTCTCGGTGCTGCTCGGGGTGGTCAATGCAGTGGACACGCCCACGCGTCATTCCATCGCGCGCTATCTGGTCGACGACGTGGCGGACCTCTCCAACGCGATTTCCCTCAATGGCCTGCTCTATCATTTCGCGCGCATGTCCGGCCCGGCCATGGGCGGGCTGGTGCTGGCGTTCTCGAACGAGGCGACCTGCTTCTTCATCAATGCCGCGGCCTATGCGGTGATGCTGGCGCTGCTGGCGCGCATGCGCCTGGCCAGGCTCGCGCAGTCCGGCGCAAAGGCAGCCGACGGCGTCATGGCGGGCCTGCGCTATCTCGCCGCCGATCCGCTCTTGCGCTCCAGTGTGCTGCTGGTGATGGCGGTGAGCTTTGCGGTGTCGCCGTATTCGACGGTGATGCCTTACTTTGTGCGCAATGTGTATGGCGGCGACGGCAGCATGCTCGGCATCCTGGGCGGGTTGAGCGGGGCGGGCGCCATCGCCACCGGCATCTACATGCTGGCGCGCATGAATGCGAAGCGCCTGCCCTGGCTGATCTGGCGCGGCCATCTGGTGATGGGGGCGATGGTGGTGATCTATGCCCTGTCGCGCAGCCCCTGGGTGGGTGGCGCCGCGCTGCTGGTGCTGGGGGCGATGATGTTCATCGTCACCACCGGCAGCAACACGGTGATCCAGGCGCATGTGCGCGAGGACATGCGCGGGCGCGTGATGGCCTTCTACAGCATGGCGCTGGTGGGCATGCAGCCGCTGGGCCATTTCTCGGCCGGCGCGATGGGCGAGCGCATCGGCACGGAGATCTGGCTGGCCGGCTGTGGTGTGCTGAGCATGGTTTGCAGCCTGGTCTACCGCCGTGCCATCCGCAATCTTCCACGCTAACAGCCTGTCGGACTGGCGTTGAATTTAAACGTCATAGCGACCATGGCAATCGGACGGGATAGAGAAATTGGGGAATGGGGCCGCTGTCGCACTCAATACTATTGAACCTGCGCAGGCCTCTCTGATCGTTTATCCCGCCAATACGGACATCCTTTTGATAGGCCATGTCATCGTGACCCAACGCCACTCCCCTTGCACCGAGTCCAGTCCCCGCCACCAAAATTGGCGGAATCCCATCACGGATTTAACGATGGGCGCGGACGGCAACGCCAAGTGAAGTAGGGGCTGTCCTGCAGACGCGCCGCAGCATGCGGGCAGGCTGATCCGATAGATGAGTGGTGCATAAAGCGTATGCTGTGCTGGTCATCCCCCATCGTCGCCATCATCAGGGAAGAAGGGAGTGCGCCATGGAAAAGATCGGGAAGCCGCTGCTGAAAGCCGTGCTGTTTGTCAGGGACGGCTATTGTTATGCCTATGTCGACGAGGACACTTCAAGTGATCATCCGGGCACCAAGGAATGGGCGAGTGAACCCATACGGAGTACCGCACCCCATCCGGACCCGGAATGGTTTGCCGCGGCACTGGAAAGCTGCCTGGTCGCCTTCCGGCGGCTGCAGCGCAGGCATCCTCAGAAGGACATCGTGATTGGTGTGGATGATCCGCCTGTGGGCATATCGCCGTTTCTGCCGCGCCGGAATGCCAGGAGCAGCTTTCCCGGCATGACACCCCCGGGTCCTGGCCGAACCGGAGATTCCGGATAACACTGCCATCACCGGGGTGTCGGAGTCGCGCAGCCCTGGGCCCGGACTGGCGCTGCCTGGACGGGATGCCTGCGACCTGATCCAATGCGTCTTCCACGAACCAGCGGAGCGCCACCATCATGATCATCGATTCCCAGATTCACGCCTATGCTGCCAACACGCCCGACCGACCC